>JBDHQG010000014.1:0-18328 GCA_039806925.1 Limisphaerales bacterium | reverse complement strand
CGTTGGAGGTCGGACCGTCTGCGGGTTTGGAAACCCGCGACACAGCAGACTTGGAAGTCTGCGCTACGGGAAGCACGCGGTGCTCCGGTCGTAGCGCAGGTTTCCCAACCTGCTGTATCGCCGATTTCCAAATCGGCGGAACGTGGGACGTCGCGCGACCGGCGGGTTTGGAAACCCGCGACACAGCAGACTTGGAAGTCTGCGCTACGGGAAGCACGCGGTGCTTCGGTCGTAGCGCAGGTTTCCCAACCTGCTGTATCGCCGATTTCCAAATCGGCGGAACGTGCGACGTCGCGCGACCGGCGGGTTTGGAAACCCGCGACACAGCAGACTTGGAAGTCTGCGCTACGACGGCAACCGGTTGTTCCTTCGCGTTCGGGAAAAATTCGACAGTAAGTTTCATTGGATTGCTTCGTTCGTTCACTTCCACCCGCCGCCCAGCGCCTTGTAGAGCGCGATCTGGCTGGCGAGTTTGTTGTATTGAGCCTGAGCAAACCTTGTTGCGCGCCGTAAAGATCCTGCTGCGCGGAAAGGACGCTCAGGTAGGAATCTTCGCCTTGACGATACCGCAGGCTCGCCAGATCGAAGCGGCGCTGCTGCGTTTCGGCCAGCTTCGCTTCGGCGCCGATTTGCTGCGCGTAACTGCCGCTGGCCACCAGCGCGTCGGCGACTTCGCGGAAGGCGGCCTGGATGGCTTTTTCATAGTTCGCCACTTCGATGCGAGTGCCGACCTTCGCCGCATCAAGGTCGGCGCGAACTTGTCCGCCGGCAAAAATAGGCAGGCTGATCTGCGGCGAAAAACTCCACACGCCCGTGCCCGCGCCGAAGAGTTTTGAGAATTCGTCGCTGGTCGTTCCCACTGAACTGGTGATGGTAATGCGGGGAAAGAACGCCGCGCGCGCCGCGCCGACGTTGGCGTTCGCCGCCTTCAGAGTGTGCTCGGCCTGCAAGATGTCCGCGCGACGCTGAATCAATTCCGACGGCAGGCCGGGCGATATTTCCGCCAACAGGTTGGCATCGCCGAAGGCACGAACGGCCGGAAGGTCCGCCGGGAGCGATTGGCCGATGAGCAACGCCAGCGCATTCTCCACTTGCGCGCGCTGCCGTTCGTAAGTGAGCACGTTGATGCGCGCCGTTTCCACCTGTCCCTCCGCCGTCCGAAGATCGAGCTCGTTGATCGCGCCCGCCTCGAAGCTCGCCCGGTTGAGCGCATGGGAATCCTGAACGGTCTTGAACGTGCGGCGGGCCAGGACGAGTTGCTCGTCGGCTTCGCGCCAGACGAAGTATTGCGTCGCGACTTCGGCCACGAGCGAGATTTGCGTGCTGCGCCGGTCTTCGTCCGTGGAAAAATACTTCTCCAATGCCTGCCGGCTCAGGCTGCGCACGCGGCCGAACAGGTCCGCTTCGTAAGCCGTCGTGCCGATGCTGGCGCTCCATTGATCGGACGAAGCATGAAAATCCCCGGAGCGCGTGTAGCTGCCGCCGGCGTCAATCGTCGGGAGCGACGCCGACCGCGTGATGCGATACTGCGCGCGGCTTCGCTCGACGTTCAGGACGGCCACGCGGAGGTCGCGATTGTTCGCCAGCGCGAGTTCCACCAGCTTTCGCAACCGTTCATCAGCGATGAACTCCCGCCAGCCGATGTCCGCGGAGCGCGTTTCGTTGGTGACGTTCGCGCCCGGATAACTCGCCGGGACGGGCGCGGCCGGACGTTCGTATTTCGGAATCATGGTGCAGCCCGAAAGCGACGCTATGGCGAGCACGAGCAGCGCAGGTTTCCCAACCTGCCGTACCGCCGATTTCCGAATCGGCCGGACGTGAAAGGCCGGACGTTCCGCGGGTTTGGAAACCCGCGACACAGCAGACTTGGAAGTCTGCGCTACGGGAAGAACGCGGTGCTCCGGTCGTAGCGCAGGTTTCCAAACCTGCTGTGTCGCCGATTTCCAAATCGGCAGGGCGCGAGAGACCGGAGCGTTCGCGGGTTTGGAAACCCGCGACACCGCAGACTGGGAAGTCTGCGCTACAGAAATAATTTTGGACGCGGTTCTTGACATAATCACGTGCGAGGTGGTTTCGGGAACACGGGCAGCGGCGGGCGTTTGTCCGGGTCAAGAGCCGGATTGCTTTGCAGTCCGGCGGCGATGAAACGCACCATTTCGCGCAGCAACGGCTCGTGGGTTTTCTGGTTCTTCATGCCGGGGATTTCTCCCGCGCGCACGGAAAACATGAGCAGCGCGCCCATGCCAAGCATCATGCGGAGATGAATCAAATCTTCCGGCAGCTCCGGCAGCGCCCGTCGAAGCGCCTGGAGGAACGCTTCGACATTGGGCGCGAGTTCCTGGTGAATCGCCGCATCCAGAAACGGCGGCGGCTTGAACAGGTTGCGCGCCAGGAACAGATGAAACGCCGGATGCTCCAAGCCCGACTCAAATGGCGGACGAATCATGCACTCGACAATTTTCTCCACCGGCAATCGCTTGCCGCCGGCTCCCGCTTCGGCTTCGCGCAGCAGGCGCAAGCGTGCGGCATTCACCGGGCGGAAGCGGCGCATGAACGTCTCGATGAACAGCGCCTCCTTCGAGCCGAAGTGGTAGGTCGCCGCGCCGAGGTTGACCTTTGCCTCGTCGGCCAGCTGGCGCATCCCCACGCCGTCAAAACCGTGTTCAGCGAAGAGTTTCTCGGCGACATCCAACAATCGATCCACCGTGCCGGCGTCCTGTTTTGATTCTATTTTCGTTCGCACGCCTAATTCATACGTTCGTATGAATTAGTTGTCAATCACGGTTTTTGCCTGCGAACCATGCGGGGACAGGAATGCCTTGTGTTGAGCGCGCAAGCTGCATTTGCGCGGGTGCGTTTACCGGTTTCGGCGGAAATAATACGGCGAGTTCAGCCTGAAAATTCCCGCCCAGGCAGAGTTGAGGAGCGGGCCGAACCTGCCATTGAACCGAACGTCCTTCGTGCGTATCTCAAATGCTTTGCCTGCCTGATGAACAGACCGGCAGGGCGGCTCATGCCGCCGGCCGGCTGAAATCGGTGAATCCCGCCACAAACTCGCGCAGCTTCTTTCTTGTGCCTTCGTCGATGAGCTGGCCTTCGGCGTTGAACAATCCAGCGACGCGCGAGACGGGCAGGCGTCCGCCGAACCACGGGCGCGTTTCGAGGGTGCGCAGCACGGAGAGCCAAGCATCCTGCGCGAGCAACGTGCCGAAGCCGCCGGGCGAAGCGCCGATGACGGCGACGGGTTTGCCGGTGAACACGGGCCGCGCGCCGTCTTCGATGCGCGAGAGCCAGTCGATCGCGTTCTTGAACACGCCGGGAATGCCGTTGTTGTATTCCGGCGTCGCGAGCAGCAGGCCGTCGGCGTTGGCGATGGCTTCGCCCAACTCGCGCACGGTCGCCGGAATGCCGCTGGCGGCTTCCACGTCGCCGTCGTAGAGCGGAATGCCGTGGATGGTTTTCACCAGCAGTTGCGCGTCGTCCGGCATCAACCCGGCGGCGGCGCGCAACAGCGCGGTGTTAAATGAACCGGCGCGGAGGCTGCCGGAAAGCCCGATGAGGGTGGTCACAAAATTATTTTGCAGAAGTGTTGTTGGCGCGGCGCATTGTCTGTCACAGGTCAGACCAAATCGAACTCCGGTCGGTAACCCACCTCGCCACGAAGTCCACTCGCCGCTCCTTGTGACAACTCAAGCGCCATGAACGCGGCCAAAGGAATGGAAAAGGGACATTCGATGCCAAACTCTGAAGCGGGCGCGAAACCAAACCGGGAATAGTAGGCCGGCTCGCCAAGCACGATGATGACTCCGTGGCCAAGCTGTCGGCACTGCTCCAAGCTCCACCGGATGAGCGATGACCCAACGCCCTGCCGCTGACAATCGGGCGTGACCGCCACTGGCGCAAGCGCCAACGCCGGATGCCGTCCACCAATAGTGACAGGGCTAAATGCGACATAACCAACCATGCGACTGCCAGCAATGGCGACTGCCGCCAAAGTAAGCGCGTCCGCCCGACGCAGTGCGTCCACCAAGTCGGCCTCGCTCGCGCGCCCGAACGCCGCAGAGACGACAGTGCGAATATCAGAAACGTCGGTGGCCGTTTCGCGTCGAATTGTCAGTGTCGAGTGCATTGGACGCCGAACGAAAACGGGAAGCGCGCCGCGAACAGCGCGCCTCCGTGAGTTGCCACCAGCGCAGCCGATTATTTCTTTCCGCCAGTCAGGAGATCCAACTTGGTTTCGTGTCCGATCTTTTGCACGTTCTGCGCCTTGTCGTAGCTCTCGATCAGGCAGCGATAGTGCGGCACGATGTGATCCACCATGACCGTGGCAAACTCCATCGCGTCGGGCCGATTCCAGGTGCTCATGATTTCGGCGAGCACCGCGTAGGTGTCGATGGGCATCGCGCCGGCCTGAACCACGCGCGCCATCGTGATGTCCGTCGCCATCTTCGACCAGTTGCCCGAGGCGTCGATGATGCAGAACACCTTGTAGCCTGCCGCCAGCGCGCTCAGCGTGGGGAAAGACATGCAAACACTCGTCAACGTGCCTGCGATGAGCAGCGTCTTGCGCCCCGTCTTCTCAATCGCCTCGACCCACTTCGGATTGTCCCAGGCGTTGATCTGGCCCGTGCGCGGAATGTAAACCGCGTTGGGATTGTATTTGTGAATTTCAGGAATCAGCGGCCCGTTCGGGCCATCGGGCACGGACGCGGTGGTGAAGGTCGGGATTTTGCCGAGATGCGCGACCTTGGCGAGCGCGGTCACGTTGTGGCGCAACGTCAGCAGATCCATGTCCGCCACGAGCTGGAACAATCCGCTCTGGTGATCCACCAGCAGCATGACGGCATCGTTCGGATCGATCATTGTCTTGATGGTTTTGCTCATACGATTTTTCTTTTCGGTTTTGGTTTGTGGTTCGTGTTAATGCCCCTCGGAAATTCCGAATGGGAATCCCGAAGAGATTGAGCCATCGGCATCCGCCTCTGCTTGCCGCAATATTTCAATTTTGGAATTCCCGAAAGGCATTGTGGTCAGAGGGGAAAGTTTTCATTCGACGCGTCACACTTGCTTCTTCAGCGCCGCAATCACCAAGTCGGCCACCGCGCCGCCGGAGGCCGGATTTTGCCCCGTGATCACGCGGCTGTCTTCGACGGCGAACGCCGCCCAAGGCTGGTCGGCTTTCACATAGCTTGCGCCGCGCGCCTTGAGTTCGTCCTCGGTCAGGTAGGGAACGTGTTTGTCCAGTTCGGCCAGTTTCTCTTCCGCGTTCGAGAAGCCAGTCACGCGCTTGCCCTTGATGAGCAGCGTTCCGGTGGAGAGTTTGATGTTGAGCAAACCCACCGCGCCGTGGCAGACGGAAGAAACCACGCCGCCGCTTTCATAAATCTTCCGGCTGATCGCCTGGAGCTCGGCGTTGTCGGGAAAGTCCCAGACCACGCCGTGTCCGCCGGCATAGTAAATCGCCGCGTAATCGTCGGGATTGACCGCGCCAGGCGCGAGCGTCGTGCCCAGCCGGTTCATGAAGGATTTGTTTTGATACCACTCCAGGTCCACGTCGTCGGCCATCGCGAGGCTGTGCGGATCAATCGGCGTGTAACCGCCCTTCGGGCTGACGTAATCCACCATGAAGCCCGCCGCCTGAACTCGTTTCACGAAATGAACCGCCTCGCCCAACCAGAGGCCGGTGGCGCGTTTTAGGTTGGGATATTTTTCAAAGCCGGTCAGCGCGACGAGAATTTTCTTATTCACAATATCTCCTTTCGATGTTGGTTGGTGATTTCACGCGAGAACTTTCACGGCGGATTTATTTTCCAGGCGCGTTCTTGCCGCCGGTGTCCTTGATGGCTTCCGCATTGATGTCCAGCTCCACCTCCTCGCCCACCGCCGCGACGCCCGTTTCCAGCAATTGGTTGTAGGCGATGCCGTATTCCTTCCGATTCAACTTCGCCTTCGCTTCGAGACCGATCCGGGTGTTGCCCCACGGATCTTTGATCGGTTTGCTCAACGTCACCGGGACGCGCAATTCCTTGGTCACGCCACGCATCGTGAAGTCGCCAACCATTGTGAATCCCTGGCCGCTTTTCCTCACCTGCTTCGTTTTGAAAATCATGGTCGGATGATTGGTGGCGTCGAAGAAATCCGCCGTCCGGAAATGCTGGTCGCGCTGCGCGACGCCGGTATCTATGCTCGCTACTTGGATCGTGGCCGACGCTCCTTTCAACGCGTCGCCGTCAAGCGTCAGCGTGCCCGTGAACTCATTGAACTTTCCCTTCACGTTGCTGATGCCCAAGTGCCGCACGGAAAAGCCCACGCGCGTATGCGCCGGGTCAATGGTGTAGGTGTCGGCGGCGTGAGCCGACCATTGCACGGCCAAAGCCGCTGCCAGAGCGAAAAGTGTTTTGGTTGTTTTCATAATTGAGTTTTAGAGCCGGCCTTCCTCGTCGTCATAAATATCGAAGAGGAACCGGACGCGGTTGGGATGCGGACAGAATTGCGGGATGTAGGTTTCGTAGTATTCGAGATAACTGTCCGGCAGTTCGCTGACGAGCTTGCACTTCAACTCGTGATTCCAGCGGATGATGGCGGCGGCGTCTTTCACCTGCGAATGCTCCCGCAGCCACGCGGCGACCTCGTCGTCGCTCGCGCCCGTCGCGACGAAGTCCTTGAACTGCTCCGGCGTGATGCCAGTGAACTTCCACAGGAACGCGGACAGGCCGCACGGATGGAAGTTGTATTCGCCGTTCACGCCGGCCAGAGACGCGCGGCACTTGGCGAGCGTGCGCGCGGCGATGACGTGACCGCCGAGTTTTTCGTGGGGGCTGGGCGGCGGTTGCCTGCGCAAATCCACCGCCAGCACTTTGAGCTTTTCCGTGTTCATGGTTTTTCAATTTGGCTGCCTCGGATTTGAGACGAGGCTCGCCAGACGGGATGGCAAATCCTGGGCGGTATGTTCCAGGGTGATGACCGTGAGCGTCTCTCCATCCCACCGATAAAAGAGCGCAAACACCGAAAAACCCGGCACGGATGCGCGCAGGATGTCGGCCAGTTCGGGTGACTCAAATCCGGCGCGATGGTCGCGCTGCGGGTGTTTCCGCAACTGGACGACCAGCGCCTGGGTTGCCCGCACAAATTGGCCGGCCACTTGCGGGCGTCCATCCGTGATGCCAATGCGGTCCCGGTAGTGGCGCACTCGCCGGTAAAACGCGGGATGAACGCGCAGTGGATTAGCGCCCATGGGCGATGGCGGACATGGTTTCGTCAAACTGCCGGGGGCTGGTCGCTTTGGCGGGTTCCGCCAACGCCTCCCGGATTCGCTCCTCCAGCCACAACGGTGGAGGGCGGAAACGCGCGGCAAATTGCGGCAGGCCGATGCGCAGCGCCTGCCGAATCACATCCGCTTTGCACAATTCCGAAGCTTGTATGCCTTCGGTGAGCTGGGCATCCAAGTCGTCGCTGATCTCTATTTTCGGCAATGTTTTCATCGAAGTCAGTTTAACGTCATTTTGACATCAGGCAAGAACAGCGATCCGCTGAAGCCAATGTCTTTCGGAAATTTCGCAGGAGAATCCCAACCGGATTCCGTCGTTCAGCCCGGGGTTGAAACCCATCTGCGCTCCGTGACCCAGGTAGCTTCGCCGGCTCGGCAACCGCTGGGCTGAAGGACGCAATCCTTTCGGAATTGAGCCATTGGCGACTGCTTCTATTTTCTTTTCCGTGTTCACCGGTTATTTCTTTCTGGCCTGCTGGCGGTGAACTTCGAGGTTGAAGAACCAGCCGGGGCGACCGTGTTCCACAAACGTCTGGACGAAGCCCGGCACGGTCTTGGTGCGATTCCAGTCGCGCTGCAATTCGCAGTGGACCGAGTTCCACGTCGTCGGCCTGGCGCCCGCCTGCACCCTGCGTTCCATCGCGGCGCGATGCGCCTCGGGCGAAGTGCCGCCAATCGCATCGGTCACGGGATAAACTTCGTAGCCTTCGCTCAGCGCGTCGAGCGTCGGGAACAGCTGGCAGGCTTCCGTCCAGAGCGCGCACATGATCAGCTTCTTGCGGCCCGTGGCTTTCACCGCGTCCACAAAATCCTGGTCTTCCCACGAATTGATGCTCGTGCGATCAATCGTCGTCACCTTGCCGAGAACTTCGCGGATGGGAGGAATCGTGTCTTCGTTCACGCCGTTGCTGACGTTGACGGTCGAGAGAATGATCGGCAGTTCGTAAAGCTTCGCCGTCTTGCACAGCGCGACGACGTTGTTGATGAGCGTCTGGCGGTCGATGGATTCGACCGTGGAAACTTGCGGCGGCTGGTAATCAATGAGGATCAGCGCGGCGTTGCCGGGCGAGAGCATGATGTCTTTCTTGGGGTCGCGAGGAGGCGTGCTTTTCATAATCGGTCGTTGGTTTTTGATCGGAGGTTTCGTTTTTCTGGTTGTGATTTCGTCGACGGAGAGATGTTTAGCGAAGCGCGGCGGGCCGAGGAAATACCAAGTTGCTTGGCTCACCATGCCAAACAGATATGCTCGCGGGCATGGAACTCCGGCACTTGCGTTATTTTGTCGCCGTCGCGGAAGAACAGAACGTGACTCGCGCGGCGGCGCGCCTGCACGTCTCGCAGCCGCCGTTGAGCCGGCAAATCCGCGACCTGGAAGATGAACTCGGCGTGGCGTTGTTCGATCATGGCGCCAAGGCCGTGCGCCTCACCGAGGCCGGGCGCGTGCTGCTCGTCGAGGCGCGGGCGGCGTTGCAGCGCGTGGACGAGGCAGTGCAACTGACCAAGGCCGTGGCCAGCGGCAAACGCGGGCAGGTGCGCGTCGGCTACGCGGCGTCGCTGACGGTGGAAATTTTGCCGCGCACGCTGCGGTTGCTCCAGGAGGCCAGCCCCGGCATCTGCGTCCAGCTTCACGATTTGACCACGCAGGAAATGCTGCGCGGACTGCGCGAGCACAAGCTGGACGCGGCCCTGCTCGTGCTCGTCTCGCCGAAGGTGCTGGCGGAATTCGAGGTGGAAGAATTGTGCCGCTATCCGGTGTGCGTGGCCATGAACAACGAGCATCCGCTGGCGCGGGCGCGCGAGGTGGGCTTGAAACACCTCATCAAGGAACCGATCATCACCTTCACGTTGTCAGAATATCCCGAACATCACGCCTGGATGGCGGATTTGTTCGCGCCGTTTCCGCGTCCGCCGCAAATCCTGGAGGAACACGAAAGCGCCACCAGCCTGATCGCCGCCGTGGAGGCGGGGCATGGCGTGGCGCTCGTTTCGGAAAGTCTTTCGATGCTGGCCGGGTCGCGCCTGAAGCTGCGCCCCCTGGAGCCCGCGCCACTGCCGCTGGCGGTCGGCCTGGCCTATCGGAAGGACGGCCGCTCCAGCGCGACGATGAATTTTGTGAACGCCGCAAAACGGGCCAGGGATAATGCGAAATAAGTCCGAGCCATGCCGTTGAAAGCAGGACAGGCTGGAGGCGCTGTCCTGCCGGCACGAGGTTCCTCATCGTGCAGCGGGCGTCCGGCTCAAGGCGCAGCCAGCTTGTTTCGCAGGGTGACCGTGCCGTTGGTGATCTGAATCGCGTCGAACTGCGCGATGTTTGCCGCCGCCTGCGGATCCTGCTGAATATCCCGGGCTAGGTTGTTTTTCTTCAACTCCGTGAGGAGCATCGACGGCAGCGGCCGGTCATTGACCTTCGCGTCACGCAGGCGGATGTCCAGCACGCCGTTTGTCGTGAGCGCGACGTTGAAGAGCACGCTTGCGTTCAGGTAGCGGCCGCCCAGCTTCAACGGCCCGATGTCCGTCAGCGGCATGCTGATGTCGCCGCGCAGCTGATCGTTGTCGATGCGCACGAAGAGTTTGTCCTTCAGCTCGCGTTGGGTGGAGATGAGGGCGTTCAAATCATCCGCGGTCAACGTCAGCTCGATGCTGTTCGTGCCCGATTCCAGCGCCCTTTGAAACTCCGCCACCTTCCGCTGCACCCCGTCGGTCTGTTCCCGCGAATACTCCGTCCGTTCCAGCTTCGCGGGCGCCGCGTCGGTGTAATCGCGCACCCAGCCTTCCGCCGTCCGCTTGACGAAGAAATAGCCGAGGATGCCAACCGTCACGACCAGCAGCGCGACAATGACGAGCGAAAGGCAGCCGTAGAACAGGCAGCCACGTTTCTTCGGGGGATTGATTTCGTCGGCCATGTCGGCATAGTGCGAATCAATCCGCGACAAGCAAGCCTGCAGGCGTCGCGGCATCAACACTGCAATGAATCTGGAACCGACACGCATCAACCGCCGCGCCGCGCTGGAACGTCTGGGCGCCGGCACGCTCCTCGCCCTCGGCCTCTGGCCGGGCGCGCTGCGCGCGGGCAACGAGACGCCGTCCGGCACGTTTCGCTTCATCACCGTCAACGACACGCACTGCATGAGCAAGGAATGCGGGCCGTACCTGGAGGGCGTCGTCGCGCAGATGCGGACGGCGGACGTGGAATTCTGCCTGCACGCCGGCGATCTCACCGAGAAGGGAGATCGCCGCCACATGGAAACCGTGAAGGAAATTTTCGGCACCTTGCCCGGCGAGTTTTATCCGGTGCCGGGGAACCACGACTACGTCACGCAGACCAACCGCCGCGATTACACGCGCACCTTCGCGCTGCGCGTGAATTATTATTTTCATCATCGCGGCTGGCAGTTCATCGGGCTCGATACCACGGATGGATTGCGCTATGAGAAGACGGAGATTCAACCGGCGACCTTCGAGTGGCTGCGCGAGTATCTGCCGCGCCTGAACAAACGCAAGCCCACCGTGCTCTTCACGCATTTTCCGCTCGGCGCCGGAGTGAATTACCGCCCGGCGAACGCCGACGCCCTGCTCGATTGCTTTCGTGATTTCAACCTGCAGGGCGTCTTCAACGGCCATTACCATTCGTTGACCGAGCGCGAGCATTCCGGCGTGTTGATCACGACCAACCGTTGCTGCGCCCTGAAGCGGACGAATCACGACGGCTCGAAGCAAAAAGGCTATTTCGTCTGCGAGGCGAAGGAAGGCCGGGTGACGCGGCAGTTCGTGGAATACAAACCCGCCTGAGCGGGAAACGTGCTGCCGGACAGCCATGATGAAAGGAGGATGCCTCGGTTTCGCCCTGGAAATGTCACTGGTTCAGGAACGCATTTGATGGTATGTGTTTCCCACTATGTTCCATCAGAAGTTCCTCCGCGCCGGTTACGTCGTCGTGCTGCTCCTTGCCACCACCCTGCTCGCCACCGCCCAGATCACCATTGATGGCGTGGCGGACAAGGCCAACTATAACGATTCGGTTTCCTACCGCGTCCAGACCCAGGCCGGTTTCACCTACCAGGCTTTTCTCAATGGGCAACCGGTGAGCGTCGGCACCCAAAACACCATTACGCGCCCGGACTTCTACGAGCTGTATGCGGTGCGCAGCGAAATCGCCACCGGAACCATCGTGAGCCGCATGGTGCGGTTCCTCGTGAACGACAGCGCGCGCAAAGGCACCGAGTGGGGTCTGCCTTCGCATGTTCCGTTGCCCTTGATCCAGTCCAGTTCCGAAGAATTTACCGGTGCCCGGCTGCGCCTGTCAGTCCCGCACACCTTTCCCGCGGGCTACGAAATCCCGGTCGTCGCCTGGGCGGTGGATGACGCCAACCACGCCGTGCGCGCCAATGGACTGCTGGCCGCCGCCGGACAGAACTCGATCCAGCTCAGGCGCGGCGTCGGCTCGGGCTTCCTCGCCTCGAACCTGCCTCCCGGAGTGCTGAACTATGCGCCGTCCATCGGCGGCGTTTCGACGAACAAGCCGGTCGCCATCGAGGCGGACACGGTCTGGACTCCGGTCACCGGCACGCTCAACGGTTCGACGGCCTGGCCCGAGCAATCGCGCATCCGCGTCACCGGAAACCTCGCCATTCCTGCAGGCAGTTCGCTCACTGTCGGCGCCGGCTCCATTGTGCTGCTCAATGCGGGAGTGAACATCACCAACGACGGCGCGGTGGTCATCAATGGCAGCATCGAACAGCCGGTCGTTTTCATGCCGAATTCCCGCAGCCAGCCGTGGGGCGGATTTTTCATGCGCAACAGCAGCGGATCGATCAACGCCACCGGCGCCATCTTCGTGGCCAGCGGCGCGAATCCGACCGGGGGCGCGGGACATCGGTCAGAGCAGTGCCTTTTCCTCGTGGACAATTCCCCGAGCATCACGCTCTCGGATTCCGCAGCCATCTACATGGCCGGCCAGCTCGGCCACGCCTATAACGGCGGCACGTTCACCTACACGCGATTCCTCATGCAGCGCGCCACCACCGGCGGCGAATACACCCGCGCCTCCTTCACCGTGAACGACAGCGCCTTCATTGAGTGTCCCGATGACACCGCGAACTTCGTCGATGGGGACAATGACGGCCTCTACATCATTGGCGGGAATCATGCCTTCACAAACACGCTCTTCGGATGGACCAAAGACGACGGCGTGGACTCGGGCGGAACGGATCCCTCAGGCAACTTCGCGCGCATCAACTACCAGTCGTGCTGGTTTGAAGGAACATTCCACGAAGGCAACTCCCTCTCCGGATACAAGAACATCACCGTCCGCGACACCGTTTACCTCAACTGCGGCCAGGGCATCGAAGACGGCTACAACGCCCCGACCGCCCGCGTGGACCGCTGCTACTTCGCGCTGAACAAGAGCGGCGCGCGTCACGGCGACAATTATCCGAGCATCGGCAATTACGACGGTCGCCTCACGGTCACGAACAGCATCCTGCTCCAAAACTACCGCGATCTCTTCGGCTTCAACTGGCGTTCCAGCGGCTTCACCAACTCAACGGACCGCTTCTTCGCGGACAATAATTTCCTCACGCGCGCCGACACCAACTTCCCGAACAACTCTGTCTGGAATCCCGCCACGGACGCGGCGCGCCTGGCCGTCTTCGGCGCGGCCGGGCGTGTCGGCGTCGCGCTCGCCGTGCGCGATGGCCAGACGGCCCTGACCAATTTCCTCGACGGCATCCCCGTCCTCCTGAGCATGTTTTCCTCGAACACGGTTTCCGTTGATTACCGCGTGGAAACCAGCAGCGGCGACGTTCAAAACGGCACCCTGCTCTTCCGTCCCGGCGAGATGCGACAGTATGTTCCGACACCCGCAAACCTCGACGGCGTGGCGCGCGTGACCCTCGGCAACCCGTCCAACGCCGATCTCACCGGCGCCTCCGAAGGCTTGTTTCAACTCTTCACTCCGCCGCAAACCGCGTCCCTCGTGCCGCTCGGCTCCGTCTGGCGGTTCCGCGACACGGCTTCCGCGGCGGACACCGCATGGAGAACCCCCGGCTACGATGACTCCGCGTGGCGTTCCGGACCGGCGGAACTCGGCTTCGGCGAGAGCGATCAAGTCACGCTCGTGGCCAGCAACCGCCAGGTCACGACTTATTTCCGCCACACCTTCACCGTCGCGGACCCGGTGCCATTCGGCAGCCTCACCATGCGCCTGCGCCGTGACGACGCCGGGGTGGTCCACATCAACGGCGCCGAGGCGTATCGCAGCCCGAACCTGCCGCAAACCGGCGTCATCGCCTACGGAGACTTCGCGACCAGCAACGGCGAGAACACCATCGACACCGCCACGCTGCCCGGCAGCCTGTTGCAACCGGGCTTGAATGTGATCGCCGTCGAGATTCATCAGGGTGACCTGGCCTCCTCTGACCTGAGCTTCGATTTTGAACTCACCGGCCAGTCCACGGCTCCGACCGTGCGCGTGGAAATCGGGAGGTTCGGGAACACCGCGGCCCTCTTCTGGCGCGATGCGACATATCGCCTGCAGGAATCGACCAACCTCAACTCAACCTGGTCAACGCTGCCGGGAACGAGCCCGCTGCCGGCCACCCCGGCGGAAACGCAGAGGTTCTACCGGCTGGCGAAGCCGTAACACTGCAATCGACCAAGAGATAGCCGCGGTGGCCTCAGTAAGTCAGCGCTTCCAGCCTGACCTGATTCGCAGTCCGATTGGAATTTTTTGATGGGTCCGAAGTGACGATCGATCCATTGATGAAATCTTTGCCCACACCGGCTTTCGAGACAGGCAGTATCCTCTCTTACCGCATGAATACAGCTTGGTCGGAACGATTTCCTGCTGCGTCGTTCTGGATCAGTCTTCCCGGGAAAAGGCCAGGTAGGCGACCGTAAGGACGTTCAACCCGGGCAACAGCAACGGGAGCGCGAGCCACTTGGTCTTGCCGACGGCTTCGCACATTTTCAACGCCCAATAGATCACGACGATGCCGCCGATGAACGGGACGAAATAGGCGAGCACGAGGAATCCCGAGATGCGCGCGGCCTCGTGCAGCGGAAACAATTGCAGGAACGGGAGCCAGATGAGGATGCCGGATTCGGTCCCCGCCTTTTTGCACAGGCGTTTGAGGCAGTAACACCAGAGGAGCCAGAGAACCGGCAGCGCGGCAAGAATGGCGATTCCCACGCCGGCGCTCGCGAATCCGGACATCATCTCAACAACCCTCTGCCATTGTTCGGCAACCGCCTTGGACGCCTCTGGTCTTGGGACAGCTGGTGGCGGGAGCATTGCCTCGATGCCGAGCGTCTTCACTTCTTCAAAGGTGAGTTCCTTGATTTTCACCATCGCAATGCCTCGCGAGTGTCGGATAAAGACGACGTTCGTGCTGACACCTTCCACCACGGCATTCGTGTACGTCTCGTCGTGCAGCGAAAGGGTCTCGAAGCTGCGGACATCGCCTTTCTTGATCTCGGCGGCGGTTGCAGAATCAATCCCCGAGGTCAGCAGGAATGTTCCAGCCCACAGGCTGAGGAAAAGATAACCGGACAAGCGTTGTCTCATACGACACGTTTGTCGGCCGTTTCCCTCCGCACCATGAGCGTCGCCCTCGTCCGGAACGATGTCGTGGACGGTGATCAGGCATCCTGTCTGACCCGAACTGCAAAGCGGCGTGTGCCGAAAAAAAAAACGCTGAATCAAACCGTTTGATGCCCGCGTTGGAGAACTTCAGGACAGGCTGGAAGCACTGTCCTACCGGCGGGGCAGACCGCGGTTCGCGATTTCCTGCGGCATCGTCCCGCCTGCGATGCGCCGTCGCCGCCAGAACCGCAGAAAATCTTCTAGCCTTTGGTCTCCCAAGCCCCTTCAATGGCCATGTTCAGAAGAATGCATCAAGCGCCGGGCCGGTTCGCAAAAGGGCGGACTCCGGGCAGCGATGATGGCCAACGATGATGACGCCAGAGCCAGACAGCAACTTTACGCCGGGCGCGGGACCGGTCACCGGTTACGGAGCCCACTTCGCTCCGACCTCCTGGACCGATGTGCTGGCGGCGCAGCGCGGCGGCTCGCGCGAAGCGGAGGCGGCTCTCGAGAAGCTCTGCCATAACTACTGGTACCCGCTCTACTCCTACCTCCGGCGGAAGGGATTCGATCCGCACAAGGCCCAGGATCTGAACCAGGAATTTTTCTACCGCCTGCTCAAGGAAAATTATCTGGGGGCCGTGGACCGCAGGCGCGGCAAGTTCCGTTCGTTCCTCCTGGCCGCGTTGAATCATTTCGTCTCCAACCAGCGCGACTATGAACGCGCGGCCAAACGCGGCGGCGGACAAACTCTGATCTCGCTCGATGACACCGACGCGGAAAACCGGTACAAACTTGAGCCGGCCTCCTCGCTTTCTCCTGAAAAAATCTTTGAGCGGAACTGGTTTCTGACCCTCTTTGAACAGGCGCTCGCCCGTTTGCGGGAGGAACAGAAGGCCGCCAGCAAACTGGAACTGTTCGAGCAGCTCAAACAATTCGTCATCGAAGACGCCGAATCCGGCGACTACAACGCCGTCGCTTCGCGCGTCAACATGACGGCCAATGCCGTCGCCGTCACCGTCCACCGGCTGCGCGAGCGCTACAAGAAACTCGTCCACGACGAAGTCGTCCGCACCGTGGCGGACCCATCCGAGATCGAGGACGAGCTTCGCCGCTTCTTCTCCGTGCTGGACGAGTAATCGGATCAGCAAAGCCGCCTCCATCCTTTCGCTGTAATAACCCCGGGCCCGATTCTTCTCTATCATGTGAAGGCAAATTGCAGGTCACATGAAGACGAACAAAACAGCAGCAACGGTCCGGCTCCCGCGGGAAACCCGCGACGACCGGCTGTTCTTCTTCGCGTGGCCGGCGATGCTTCAAGGGCATCCCGCGCAAGACAACCTGCCTTACCCGCCTGCTTCCCACCTGACACTGAACCGTGGCGTCACCGCCACCGAGGCCATATGACCACTCTGGCTTCCTCCCGGCTGGGGCGTGTGTTGCTGCACGCCCTGTGCCTTCTCCGCCATCCGTCGCACTCCCGCTGGCACTGGCAGGGCATCCTTCGCGAACTGCATGCCGCTTGAACGGGAGGGTTCGTTCAGCGCGTCGTTCACGAATCTTTTCGTCTAGTCGGCCCCCGGTCACGGCCACATACTCGCGCCGTGATGAAAACTGATGGCGTTGGCGCTGTTCCCGAAAGTCTCGGCACCCACCAGAAAGCCCTCCGAATCAACCTCGACAAGGCCGTGTATGGCACCTTCGCCGAGATTGGTGCTGGCCAGGAGGTCGCCCGCTGGTTCTTCCGCGTCGGCGGCGCCTCGGGGACGATTGCAAAAACGATTTCCGCATATGACATGCAGGTCAGCGACGCCATCTATGGCAAGTGCGAGCGTTACGTCAGCCGCCAGCGCCTCATGACCATGCTCGATCACGAGTACAACCTGCTGCTCGAACGCCTGAAGGAAAAGCGCGGCGCCAGCACCCGTTTCTTCACCTTTGCCGAAACCGTCGCCGCGCAGGGGTTCATCCATCGCGACGAATGCCACGGCTGGATGGGCGTCCGTTTCCAATCCGAACCCGGGTCCCAACCCTCGGATGTCCTGCTCCATGTCCGCATGTTGGACAAGGAGAACCTCCCCCAGCAGGAGGCCCTCGGCATCATCGGGGTGAACCTGCTGTATGGCGCGATTTATCACACGCGCGACCCGGAGGCGTTCATCCAGTCGTTGCTCGACTCGCTCACGCCGGAGCGCATCGAGGTGGACATGATCAAATTCTCCGGCCCGGCCTACGCGGGAGTCGACAACCGGTTGATGAGCCTCCAACTCGTGCAGCGCGGCCTCACCCGCGCCGCGATGTTCACCGCCAACGGCGAAGTCGTGAACGCAGCCGAAATGCTCTACAAGAAATCCATTCTCGTCGAGCGCGGCAGCTTCCGGCCGGTCACAAAAGTCACGCTCGACATGCTGCGCTGCGCCCAGGCCCAGTTCATCCAGGAGCCCGGCGTCGAGGGCGAGGAAACCTTGGTGCTCATGGAAATGACGTTGAAGAATCTCGCCGACGGCGGCGCCATCGATCACCGCGACTTCCTTGATCGCGTCGACATCCTCAGCACGCTGGGCAAGACCGTGCTCGTCTCGAACTACGCGGAGTTCCACCGCCTCGCGTCCCACCTCTTCCGCTACACGAAGAAGAAGATTGGCATCGTCATGGGCGTGCCGACCTTGCGGGAACTGTTCGATGAGAAGTATTACGCGGACCTCGAAGGCGGCATCCTCGAATCCTTCGGACGCATGTTCAAAAACGACCTGAAGCTCTACGTCTATCCCCTGCAGGAGCCGAAGAACGGCGCGCTCATCACCGCCGGCAACCTTCGCGTGGCGCCACATCTGGGCCATCTCTACGCCTACCTGCACGAGAACCGGTTTATCGAGGCCCTGAAAGATTTCGACACCAAATGCCTCTCCATCTTCTCCCGCGACACGCTGACCAAAATCAAGGAGGGCGATCCGACCTGGGAGGAAATGGTCCCCCCTGAAGTCGCCGCCATCATCAAGGACCGCCGGCTGCTCGGTTACCAGCCCCGGCAGCAATCCACCTCTCCATGAGCAGACGCGGCCTTCTCCTCGACCAAGTCGTCCTCCTCGGACGCACCTTCGAAGAATACTCGCGCTACTTCGCGCTGGAAGAATCCACCCTGCGCCACCGGCGCGTCCTCGATGTCGCCGCCGGGGTGAGCTCCTTTTGCGCCGAGGCCAACGCCCGCGGCATCGCGACCACCGCCTTTGACCGGATCTACGAACTCGCGCCGGAGGCCATTCAGGCGCGATGCGAACCCGACCTCGAAGCCGTCACCAGAAACATCGCCCTCGCGAAAACCTACAAGTGGGATTTTTACCAATCGCCCGAAGGCATGCGTTCGTTTCGACAACGCGCTTACCGGGCCTTCCTCTCGGACTACCGGGCGCATCGCGGACGCTACGTCGCCGGCAGCCTCCCGCGCCTGCCGTTCGGGAATCACTCCTTCGACCTGACCT
>JBDHQG010000441.1:0-4304 GCA_039806925.1 Limisphaerales bacterium | reverse complement strand
GTCACCCGGCCGGTCGAAGGATCAAAGAAACGCGGCAGGAGGTTCATCAACGTGGACTTGCCGACGCCGCTCGGGCCGATCAACGCCACGGATTGCCCCGCGCCCAGCCGGAAACTGAGCGCGCGCAAAACCGGCTGCGCCGGCTGGTAGCCGAACGACACATTTTCAAACGCGATGTCGCCGCGGGCTTTCGCCAGCGCCCGGGCATCCGGCGCGTCCGTCACCTCCTCGGGCGCGTCGAGAATCTCGAACACCCGCCGGGTTCCGGCCTTCGCATTGGCCATCGTCGCGCCGACGTGCGAGAGCTGGTTCAGCGGTTCATACAGCTGCGCGAGGTACGCGAGGAAGATGAGCAGCTCGCCCACGCTCAGCCGGCCCGCCAGCACCTGCCGGCTGCCGAGCCAGATGATTCCCGCGGTGCCCGCGGCGAACACGGCGGAGATGGCCAGCCAGTAGAACAATTCCCAGGCGTGCTGCGAGAGACGTTTTTCCATCGCCCTGCCGGTGCGCGCCAGGAAGGCCCGTTCCTCCAACGCCTCGCGGGTGTAGCTCTGGATGAGCGGCAGCGCGAGCAGGCTCTGTTGCACGAAGGAGGTGACCTGGCTGTCGGCCTGTTGCGCCTCGGCGCCGCGCTGGGTCATGCGGCGGCCGAAGCCTCTCATCACCAGGAGCAGCACCGGCACGATGGCAAGGGCCAGCAACGTCAGCGGCGGATTCAGCAGCCACATCCAGAGGCTCATGCCGAGCAGCGAGAGGAGGGCGGTCGCGGAGGTGATCCAGCCATGCTGGAACAGCGTCTGAAACGAGTAAGTGTCCCAGGCCGCGCGATGGATGATGTCGCCGCTGTTGCTGCCCTGGTGAAAGCGCAGCGAGAGCCGTTGCAAACTCGCGAAGACCTCCACGCGCACGCGGCGGAGCCCGTTCAGCCCGATCCGGATGGCGACAAAGTTTTGCGCGGAGGAAATGGCGCTCTGGCCGAGATGCAGGGCCAAAACGGCGAAGGCCAGCACGGCGAGCAGGGCCTCGCGCGAGAGCTTTCCCAAGGGGGAGGCGATGCCGCCGGGAAGCGGCTTCGTGCCGAGCGCGGAATCGATGATGACCGCGAGCGGCCAGGGTTTCAGCAGATTCGCGCCGATGGCCAGAAGGATCAGCAGGCCCACGAGCACGAGCCGGCTCGCATCCGGCCGGAAGAATTGGAACACCCGACGCGTGTAGTTCATCAGCGCGGCGAGACTAGCAGCCGCAGACGGAGGAACAACGCCGAAAGCAGTCCGGCCACCGGCTCTGAGCCGGAACGATGCAGTAGGAAATCGCGAACTGAGGTCTGCCGTGCCGGTAGGACAGCGCTTCCAGCCTGTCCACGAGTTCACCAACGCGAACACCAAACGGTTTGGCCAAACGAACGTTCATTTTCCAGTGCCCACCGCCTTGCAGGGCGGGACAGGCAGGATGCCTGTCCTACCTTCTACTGCATCGTTCCGGCTGAGCCCGAACGATGCAAAAGAGTATTGCGAACAGAAGTCTGGTGTGCGCGCCTAGGACAGTCTTCCAGCCTGTCCTGAAGCTCCAACGCGGATGACAGACGGTTTGGTTCAGCGGGCCTTCATTTCCCATTGTCCGCCGCTGGGCCATCTGGGTCAGGCAGGATGCCTGAGCTCAATGGCACCGTTCCGATTCCAGCGATTCCCTATCTTTCGCCTTTGAAAAAGCCCTGTTTGCGCCGGATTCCCGCCTTGATTGAACGTCCGGTTTTTGCCATTCTTCCAGCCTGGTCCACAGTTCAAAAAAATTTCCAAAAGGCTGTAAGAGGGCCCGGGCCGTTTCTTCTGTAACGGGTGAAGGCAATCAAGCCTCCCCGCGAGTGCGGGACTCGTTCTGAAGCGAGGCCAGGTGATCGGCTGGCAATTAACAAAACTCTGTGTGTGCTTGCCAGCCGCCTGGAATACAAACCCTGAACACAGGGACAGAACGGATTGTGTGGCTCCCGCCCCCGGCCAATCCGGGGGCGGGTCCACCGCGACCGACAGAGCTGATTTTTTCGGAACAACCAATAAAACCAAATAACCCATGACCCCCTCGACCTTATGAAACCACAGTTCACCCTGCGGCGCTGTCGCCTCCTCTCGACGGCGTTTTTCCTGTTTTGTCTTTCCGTCTTCACCGCATCGGCGCAGATCATCATCGCGCCCCTGACCATCAAGTGTCCGACCAACATCACCGTCTGGACCTGCGATCAGGAAACGCCCGTGCAATACCCGCCGCCGGAAGTCTCGGGTGGCTGCGGGGATCCGGTCATCGTGTGCCAGCCGCCCAGCGGATCGGTCTTTCCGCTTGGGGTGAACGAAGTGGTCTGCCGCACGTTTGACCGCTGCCAGAACGCGGACAGCTGCACCTTCACCGTCACGGTCCGCCGCGATACGGAGCCGCCCGTCATTCGTTGTCCCACCAATCGCATTGTTCGGACCTGCCTGGATGTGGCGGGGGGCTGTGGCGCGGTGGTGACTTATCCCGCGCCGGCGGCCACGGACAACAGCGGCTCGGTGGCCGTGGTTTGCCAGCCGCCGTCCGGCAGCTTCTTCCCGTGCGGCGTGAACACGGTCAACTGCCGCGCGGAGGATCGCTGCGGCAACAAGGACGAATGCAGCTTCACGATCACCGTCCAGCCCGGCCAGCTCCCTGGCATCCAATGCCCGTCGGACATCACGTTGTTGACGTGTTCAAACTCGGCGGTCGTGGTGTACCCGTCGCCCGTGGTGAACCCCGCCGGCACGACGGTGATTTGCAATCCGCCTTCGGGCACAGTGCTCCCGCTGGGCAGCCATGCGGTCGTTTGCATCGCCTCCAACCAGTGCGGCGTCGCGCAATGCACGTTCAAAGTGGAAGTCCGCCCAGTGCCTCCGCCCACGATTCAATGCCCCACCGCTCCCATCATCGTGACCGCGCCGTGCAGTTCGAACTGCGTGCCGGTGAACTACCCGCTCCCCGGGGTGGGCAATGGCGCGCTCGCGCGTTGCGAGCCGCCGCCGGGCACCTGCCTTTCCGTCGGCGTTTACACCGTGACCTGCATCGCGACGAATGAATGCCGGGATCGCGCGGTATGCGAATTCACCGTGCGGGTCGTCCAGGGACAGGGCGAACCGCCGCGAATCACCTGTCCGAATGACATGGTCGTCTCGACATGCTCGAATTGCGTTCCTGTGTTTTACCCGGCACCGATTGTGAACAACGGCGTGCTGGTGAAGTGCAATCCCCCGTCCGGGACATGCCTGCCGCTCGGCGCGAGCGTCGTGACGTGCGTGGCCACCAATCCGTGCGGCGTGTCCGAGTGCAAGTTTACCGTGACGGTTCGTCCCGTGCCGCCTCCGGCGATCCAGTGCCCGACGAATCCAATCGTGCTCACGATTCCGTGCAGTTCAAACTGCGTGCCGGTGACCTATCCGGCCCCGGAAGTCGTGAACGGGACGCTGGCGGGCTGCAATCCGCCGCCGGGCGCCTGTCTGCCGGCCGGCGTGCATACCATCACCTGCGTGGCCACGAATCGTTGCGGCGAGCGCGACGTCTGCCGCTTCGAGGTGCGCGTCATCGAAGGCCAGGGCCAGCCGCCCATCATCCGTTGTCCGCCAGACCAGGTGGTCGTGGCCTGCTCGAATGAATGCGCCATCGTGCATTATCCGGCGCCAGTCGTCGTGAATGGCGCGCTGGCGAAGTGCGATCCGCCGCCGGGTTCCTGCCTGCCGCCGGGCGTGCATACGATTCGATGCGAGGCGACCAACGCGTGCGACGCGGCGAAGTGCGAGTTCAAGGTCACCGTGCTCAAGGACGAGCCGAACCCGCGCCTGAGCATCAAGCGCGACGGCCGTTTCGTGATCATCTGCTGGCCGAAGACCTGCACCTGCTACAAGCTCCAGAGCACCCGCAGCCTGAATCCTCCGATTATCTGGACCGACGTGCCGGTGACGCCGGACGACGGGTTCGATTCCTGGTGCGTGCGCCTGCCCATTGACCAGCGTCACCGCTTCTTCCGCCTGATCCAGTGCGACCAGCGGACTGCTCCAATCTACAATGTGATCGAGACGGGCATCACCCCCGCCCAGGCCGGCGCGCTGGCCGATGACCTCGGCATTCCGCAGGACGAGTTGATGCTCGGGGACGGCTCCGTGCGATTCCTCAACCCGAAGAAATTCCAGAGGGTGCCGACCCGCCCGATTCAGGACGAGGGCATCATTGAGGAACTTCGCCGTGGCACCACGGATGACGATGGCGAGATGGCCTTTGAAGCCTTCGACTTCGACGCCATCAAGAAC
>JBDHQG010000440.1:0-4304 GCA_039806925.1 Limisphaerales bacterium | reverse complement strand
GCCGAACAGCCATACGTTCGCGCGGGTGCCGGGGGAAGTGAGGGCCGAAAGCGTGCCGGCGCTGGTCTGGACGTAGCCGGTGTTGTTCTTCGTGAAGACCACGGCTTGAGCGGAGGAAAGTGTGTTCGACACGCCGGCGAGCAGGGCGATTCGACCAGCGCCCAGATCAACGGCGCCATTGATGATGTTGCCGGATGGCCCGAGGCCGAGGCCGTAGGCGGCTTGCAGCGTGCCGCCGCCGGCGGGCGGGCGCAGCCCCGACACCGTGCCGTCGCCGAACCGGACGACAGCCAGTCCGTTCGTGGCCTCGTCGATGTAGTAAACGCGTTCCACCGGCGCGGCAAAGCTCGTGGTCGTCGCGGTGCCGAAATCGATCCGGCTGCCGGTGTTCACGAGCGGTTGCACGGTGATGTTCGACTGGCCGGGGACGTAGAACAACAGCTGCGCGTAGGTCTGGTTGTGGAACCGCCCGGCGGCGAACTCCGTGCCTGGCGGAAGTCCGGCGCGCGTCAGCTCCGGCCCGAGCGTGTTCGTGTAACTGTAGGCCGCAAACGTGTCGTTGCTGCCGCGGCGCATTGCCGCGAACAGGGAGACGTCGCCGTTCCTCCGGCGCAATGCACTGCCGCGTTCGAGCACGCCTTCGGAGACGATTTGATCCTGGAAGCTGGAGCTGAGATCGGCGAGCGAGTAGGCGAGGAGATCCAGCAGCGTGATGCCCGGGTCATGCGCGCCGCTGGCGAGCCAGTCGGGCCCGAGCCCCGGGACATTTCCGGTGCCGTAGAGGTTGTCGAGCGCGACGAGCATGGTGAGTCCGGCGTGCGGCGGGTGCGTGACCACCGGAGCCGTTGCCACGCCGGGCGTTTCGAGTCGCAACAGGTGGACGCGATTGAACTCCGGCGACGTCACGGCCACGGAATCGCGGCTGGCGTGCAGGAACCGTCCCACCGCCATGCTTTTCGCGTGGGCCACTCCGCTGGGAACGGCGGACGCCCAGGTCAGCGTGCCGTTGGCGTTCTGGTAGCCGACGCGCACGTTGCCGGTCGCCTTGTCGAGCACGATGGCGTCGAGCCGCCCGTCGCCGTTGGCATCGCCGGACGCATGGAACTCGGTTTCCGTTTCGGAGACGACGGCGGCGGGCGATGCGGCAACGAGGCTGAGCGCGAGGCCGGCGAGGCCCCAGCGCAGGGCGCGCAGGTGGCGGAGGAGACGCAGGGGATTGAGCCGCATTTTCATCGTGGATTCCTCACAGGCTGCCGAGTGGAATTTCAACCTCGCCCGCCGGGATGATGTAGTCGACCTCGCGGTTGGCCTTGAAGCGCACCGCGAAGTAGCGGTAGCGCGCCCCGAGCAGCACGGGCTGCTGGTCGCGGAGGTACATGTAGTAGGCGCCGTTGGGCAGGCCGCGGTCGAACTCGAACCGGGTGGCAATCAAACGGTCCAGAATGAACACCTTGAAGGCGTCGCCCAGGAAGTTGAACGTGCTCCAGGGCACGCGCTCGATCAGGGGGCTCACTTGAGCCACGTCGCCGGACACCTTCGGAAAGAGCGCGTTGGTCACCTGTTGCCGATAGACGACGATGGGCAGCAGCAGCTCGCCGGAGCGCTCGGGATTCGGCGTCTGCCGTTTGAAGATGTGGCTGTTCGGATCGCTGCTCACCGACTCGTGCCGGTAGTAGTAGGCGTAGTTGGTGTCGCCGACGTTCTCGATGGCATCCAGGGCGTTCGGCAGCTGGCCGATGCGGATGCCGACCGGATAGCGGCGATCATCGAGCCTGCCGTTTTGCAGGTTGGTGAAGACCACGGCCATCACACGGGAATCGAACGTTTGCACCTCGGGCAGCGGACGCGCCGGCCACGGCACGAGCTCGACGGGCGGCGGCGTTTTCCAGGTGAACTCCCACGACGTCGACAGATCGCCCTCGCCGTTCTGGGCATCGAGCGCCTGCACGGAAATCTGGTAGGGCGTGTCGGCGTAGACGTTGGCGACGAGGCTGAACTGCGGTCCCGGGCCGAATCCGGCGCTCAGGGTCGGGGTCAGCTTCACCTCGTTGTAGTTCACCACGTCACGCAGCGCGAAGGTGCCGGCCTGTTTCTTGATGCCGCTGTAGTAGGTGACGATCGATTTGCTCACGTCGATTTTCAACTCCGCGGTGAACAATCCGCCACTGCCGCCGGACGGCGCTCCCGGGCCGGTCTTCACATAGACGCGAAAACGATGAACGCCCGCCGTGGGGCAGAACCAGTTCAGCGCGACTTGTGGATTGGCGGGCGTGCCGATGGCCTGCGGCTCGGCCAGCGTCGGTGCGGGGAGTTTCGCCGGCTTCACCTCCTTGCAGCCCAGCGATGCCATCGGGCTGGGGTTGCCGTGTTCATCGAGCAACTGCAGGAAGTAACAGAGACGCGCCGCGGTGGAGGGCATCGTGTCGTCGGTGCGCACGACCGGTTGCAGCGGCTTGAAGGAATTGTAGCGGGCGGCGCCTTGCGAGATGAGCGTGAGCGGCCCGTCGTTCACCGTGCGATACAGGCGGAACTCACGCGTGCGTGGCGTGAGGAAGAATTTGATGTGAACGGGCGCCACCCTGCCATCCGCGCCGGCGCGGGTGATGTGCTGCACGCAATCGGTTTCGTCCGGAAGCGACACGATGCAGCCGCGGAACTCGGGGAGCGGCTTCAACAGACAGTCTGGATACGACACCGCGTAAACGCCGTTAGCGTCGGGGAACGCCACGGCCACATCCTCCCACACGCCGCTGTTCGGGCCCTTGCTGGCCTGCACCAGCACGGGCAGCGTCCGCGTGTGATCGAACCGCATCGTCACCGTGCCGCTGTCGTCGCTCGTTGGATCCAGGGCGGGCGCGCAGAACGTATTCGCGTTTCCCCCGGCCGCCGGCAGAAGCGGATCGAGGTTACTGAGCGCTGTGAGCAGGAGCTGGCCGGCGAGGAACCCGATGTTCCATTGCTCGTCGAGGGCCGGCGTCGAGCTGCTGAAGAAGGCCGGACGCGACACGGCGCCGTAGTAGTTCCCCACGGTGCAGGCGATGGAAACGGACGCCGCGCCGAGATCGTTCGCCGGCGTGTAGTCCATCTCCACGGTGTCGCCGCCCGGCGGAAAGTACACCGGACCGAGCATCGTCACGCCCGCGATGCTGTTGGTGATCGCGAACTGCACCCAGGCGATGCCCGGATCACGCCGGACACAGGCCAGCCTGTAGTGAAATTGATCGCGGGCCGTTTCGGGCGCGGGCCGCGCATTGAAGCTGTTGTAACGCACGGCCGGCGTGCCGCAGCTTCCGCGAACGATGCCGGTGCCGGCGGCGGGCCCTTCGCGGACGCGCAGCACCGCCGAGACGGGCGGGCTGTGCGGCGAAGGGAGCGGATCGCACGCCGCGATGCTGACGGCGCGGACCGTGTACCAGAAGTTGCTCAGGCCCGGCGTCACCGGCGCCGTCGGGCCGTTGTCGAGGTAGGAATTCGAGTTGGTCCCCGCGAGATGCGTGACGATGCCGATGCGGTTTACGTCGGCCGCGAGATCGGCGCGCAAGGCGTCGCCGGGATTGGGCCAGCGATAAACCCAGTAATGCGTGGCCTGTTCTGTCGGGTTGGTGCGCTGCAGCCAGGCCACGCGAATGCGCTGCACGTTGGTGTTCCCGCCGCCAGCCAGCGGCAGCACCTGCACGACGTCGCGCGCGCTCAGATCGATCGGCGCGAGCGGCGGGATGCGGCGGCATGCGCGGCCAAGCCCGCCGGGCGAGACCAGCCCGTCGCGCCCGAGAACATCGCGCGCGGTGACGAAGTAGTAGAACTCGACGCCGTCGGCAAACTCCGCGCCGCCCGGCTGGCGGCGGTCGTTGTTGTCGGCGATGAAGTAGGTTTCGCGATCCGAGGGATCGTTCGCCGCGCCCGGACCGGAGCCGGCGGAGAAATCGCGCGTGGTGATGACCGGCCCCTGGTTGACGCGGCGGAACGCCGGATTGGCATAAAGCTGCGCGACGGTGGGCGGCGCGAGGTGGAAGTTCGCGCCCTCGGCAATCGCACGCGGCAGGCGCCAGAGGTTGAAGCCGTAGCCGAGCAGCGAGAGCCGGCGCAGCGCATCCGGCGTGCCCCAGCGCAGGCGGACGAGGAGATGGTCGTCCGGATGATTCGTGACGACTTGAAAAGGTTTTCCCGGCGCGGGCATCACCACCGGCGCGCCGGGAACAACAGTGACGCGGCCGACGACATTCGCCGCGACGCCGGTCAGCAGATTCACTTCGCGAACTTCGTAGGTGGTCGTGGTGGCAATTGATTCTGCGAACGCCTGGCCG
>JBDHQG010000439.1:0-4305 GCA_039806925.1 Limisphaerales bacterium | reverse complement strand
GCCTGGAACGCCACCACGTCGCGCACGTCATTGGTGCGATAACGCAACGTCACTGGCACCTCCACCGGCCGCCCCGGAAACCCCCGCACCACGCCCGCCACCAGGCGCGGCACGGCGTGGGCCGGCAAGGCCACTAGAAGCATCAAGACAACGAGCGTAAGGTTGGTTCTCATATTCAATCTAGTGAGCCTGCAATTGACCTCCTGATGCAGACGACATATTCTCCACACATGGTCATGCTCAACGAAACCCACGCCCTGACGGACTTCCAGCAGCACGCCAGGAAACACCTTCGCCGCCTCAACAAAACCGGCCAGCCGGAGATTTTGACCGTGGGCGGCAAACCCGCCGTCGTCGTGCAGGACGCCCGCTCATACCAACGCCTGCTGGATACCGTTGAGCAGGCCGAAGCCATTGCGGGGATCAAGCTCGGCTTGGACAGCATGGCCCGTGGCAAAGGCCAGCCAGCCAAAACCGTCTTCGCCCGTCTTCGCCGCAAGCATAAGATTCCCGCCGGTGCGTGAAATATCGTGTCCTCATCGAACCGCCCGCGCGCGACAACATCGACGAAGCCTGCCTTTGGATTGCCGAGCGCAACCCGGCTGCTGCCATCAAATGGTTCAACGGTCTTGAAGCCGCCATCCAGGGCTTGGAAAATTTTCCTCACCGGTTCCCGCTGGCGGAGGAAAGCAAGGTGTTCGACGTAGAGATTCGCCAACTGGTCTATGGCAAACGTGTTGGAACCTATCGCGTCCTGTTCACGATCAAGGACGATGCTGTTCACATCTTGCATGTGCGACATGGCCGTCGCCGCCGACTTCGACGGCATCGCAGGTAGCAAAACTGTCATTGAGAACTCGAACATCGTTTCAAGGTAGCCACCGGGGTGACGAGGTGGACGAAACCACCGTCCGCAGACTCCGCCTCGTCACGCCCTGCTCCGCCAAAGCGCTTCGCGGCGGCGAGTCGGCGGCTACGGGGAAGATGGAACCGTGTTTCATCACGTCTGGAACATATGACCGAACTTGCGTTTGCCGCGCCGACACCGATAATTCCCGTATGATTGTCGAACTGCCACCGGCCCCGAGCCGAGCCTTGAACCAGTTGTTGAAATCAGGCGCATACGCCTCGCCCGCCGAAGCCGTGGCCGAGGGACTCCGCCTGTTGCAACAACTCCTCGCCGGGGCCGACCAGATTCGCGCCGGCAAGGTCGTGCCGTTTGATGAATCAACGGCGGCACGCATCAAGTCACAGGGCCGCAAACTTCTCGCCGCCGAACGACGTGCCAAACGCGCCGCCGGCCAGTGAAGCAAGCCCGCATCACCGAACTGGCCGAATCTGACCTCTGCAAGATTTGGCTCTACATCGCCCGCGACAACCCGGACGCCGCCGATCAATTCATCGACAAGCTCCGAGTCCAATGCCAGCGCCTGGCCTCCGCTCCGCAACAAGGACGACCTCGCCCGGAATTTGCCGTGGACCTGCGCAGCGACCGGGTGGGCAACTACTTCATCTTTTACTTTCCGACCGGCCACGACATCGAAGTCGCCCGTGTCCTCCACGGTGCCCGCGACCTGCCCCGCGTCTTTTAGTCCGAGGTTCACAGCGTCGCCCTCACTGGCAGGGACGGGTTCCACCTCGTCCCAAACTTGTCCGAGGTTCGCGTTCATGTTGGGTTCAGGGCTGAAGGCCCGTGATGGGATAGCCCAGGGTGGAGCCCTGGGTTGGATGCCGAAATGAAACCCAGCCCTGTAAGGGCGACAGAATATCGAACGAAGGATCGTGAATCAATGTGGTGGATTTGTTTCGCCCTTGCAGGGCTGGAGAATGTCTTTGGGACAGGTAACCCAGGGCTGCGCTCGCATAGCCTCGCTCCACCCTGGGCTATCCCCTTGCGCCCTTGCAGGGCTGAACACCGGATGGATTGGATCACGGACGCCGTGGACCGTAGCCACCGAGGTGACGAGGTGGACGAAACCACCGTCCGCAGACTCCGCCTCGTCACCTCGGCGGCTACAATGGCAGGGACGCTTTTCGCGAGGGCCGACATTGTTCTGCACGGGCGATGATTCATAAATTGGATCATGGACGCGTGGAACGCGTCCCTACCGGGTTCATGGGCGCGGCGCTCCCCACATCGCGCCGTTCGCTAAATCACGCTTCTACCCGCCAATCCAAACTGCGCTGCAGCCGCCAGCAAATGACGATCATTGCTGTAAACTTCTGCAAAACCATGATGCCGCGCGCACGCCAGATGCAGCGCATCCGCCGAGCGGAGAAACACCAAAGCCGGCAACCGTTCAAATTCACGATTCGCCGCCGCCATCACCGCGTCTGACAGCGGCAGCCACGTCCACAGCCCCGCCGCATCGTCCGCCTGCATCACCTGATACACCAGCATGGCTTGTGACGCGGTCAGCTTGCCCTCCCGCAGATGCCGATGCACTCCCGCGTGCCATTCGGTTTTCCCCAGCGCGCAACAAGCCACCGGCCCCTGCTGCTGCGCCAGCGCCCGCACCGCCAGATGCCCCGGTTCGGCCAGGTAACATTTCAGCAGATACGACGTGTCGAAATAAATCATCGCCCGTTCCGATCCTCGGAAACGTAATCCGTCGAGTCCGTTTCAATGGGCGGCAGAGGCGCAAGTGCCCGTTCCCTCTCCTGCCAACGAAGCCGTTGCGAGCCGTTCTCCGGGAACCGTTTGAGCAAGACGACCGGCTGACCGCTGTCCATCACCACAATGTCTTCCGTCGTGGCCAACCGGACAAACTCACCCGTCTGCCGGTGCAAATCGTCGAGACTGATCGTTTTCACGCGTTGACCGTAGCAAAATCGGCGTTCCGTTGCATCCATTTAATCGTGCGCGCCTTTTCCAGTCCATTTTCCTCTTAACTTTCAATCCTTCTCAAACTTCTGCCTTATCTGGGCGCTCCCCACACCGCGCCGCCGAGAACCGGATACGGCAGCCACGGCAAAAGCATTCATTGGCATGACCCACTCCCTGGTTCTGTCGGCGGTTTATCATTCAAAACCAGACTTGAACGCGCCGCCTTCTGACATTCCTCCTCTTCTGCCAATCGTCGCAATTCGCCGGCATTGCGGATGACTCGTCCATGATGCGGGTTTTCCGCCGACCACCGCCGCAAGCCCTCAAAGAACCGATGCACGTCACAGCCCGCCTCGCGCGCCAGTTCGTCTTTCGTACGCCAGATTTCCTCAAGCACTGGATTCGTCTTCATCGTTTGAGTCTCCCATCAATTCGGGCGGCGTGCAAACCTTCGGCAACTTCCACCCTTGTTTCACCGCTTCACGCTCCAGCCGGCGCAAGATTTGCGCGTTGACGGTCAAGACAGGTTCCAGCTCGAAGAAGATTTTCGGAACGAACAAACTCGTCATTGAGGGGAACATCGTGGAGCTGGCGACTGGTTCCATCGGCGTGATGGGAATCCACGTCCACGACAGCGGGAGCGGGACGACAGCACCGACACCGGACTACGTGCATGGCGAGGCGATCGTACGCAATAACAAAATTCGTTATCTCAACGGCGCTTTCGACAGCGGCTATGCCGGTCGCGGAATCGAGGTGAATGGGGCGAAAAACCTGCTCATGCAACACAACGTGACGGAAGTGGCGGAATCCTCCGGCAATGATCGGTTGCGAAATGCCCGCTCCGGCGCAGTCACTTACTTTAACAACCGCGTGCCGTCCGGCACGTTGGTGCGTGGTGTGAACGTGGACAACAGCAGCAAATACAGCGAACTGGAAACGGATGCGGAGGACGCATTCATATTGGGAATGATCAGACGACGGTAAAAAGAACAAAGGAGACGAAACTATGGCATTTATCATCAAGGCGCTTGGTTTTGGCACAGCCACATCGACGAACACGGCCAATCTCTATGTCGTGCCAAGTGGCAAATCTGCGTTGGTAAATAATATTCGACTGGTTAACGGAGGCACAGCAGTCGTCTCATCGGTGAACGTATCAGTCCAGCCGTCTGGCGGGACAGCACGGCGCATTTACATGAAGGATTTCTCGATTGCAGCGAACCAGAGCCTGGTTCTTGATGACGCAGTGACTTTGGGGCAAGGAGATGCGATCCAGATCAAGATTAATTCCACCTCGCCAACTGTCGGCTACATGGTGAACGGTTTGGAACGGGAGTAATAGCTCTGGCCACGACCTTAGTAAACCGGGAAACCCTCCGGCTGTGCCGGAGAGACTCCCGGAGTTTGACAACTCCGGGAGTCCATTGAGGCTCCGTGTGGTGAACCGCTCAAGGTCAACCACAGGAAACTCAAAT
>JBDHQG010000438.1:0-4326 GCA_039806925.1 Limisphaerales bacterium | reverse complement strand
CCACGAGCACCGGACGCTCCGGCGACGCCTCGACCGCGAAGCGCATGTAGTGCGACAGCTCTGAATCGCTGTATACGATCTGCATCGCGCGGCCGCCGAGAACGAAGCTGGGGCGGACCAGCACGGGGTAACCGAGCTTTTTGGAGGCTTCGAGCGCCTCGGCTTCGTTCGTGGCCAGGCCGTTCGGCGGTTGCGGAATGTTCAGCTTGTTCAACATCGCCGCGAAGAGCTTGCGGTCCTCGGCGATCTCGATGCTCTGCGGCGACGTGCCGATGATGTTCACGCCGTTCTTCTGCAGGCCCAGCGCGAGGTTCAGCGGCGTCTGCCCGCCGAACTGCGCGATGGCACCCCAGCACTTCTCGCGTTCGTAGATGTGCAGCACGTCTTCCAATGTGAGCGGTTCAAAGAACAGCTTGTCGCTCGTGTCGTAGTCGGTGGAGACGGTCTCGGGATTCGAGTTCACCATGATGGTCTCGAAACCATCTTCCTTCAGCGCGAACGCGGCGTGAACGCAGCAGTAATCGAACTCGATGCCCTGGCCGATGCGGTTCGGGCCGCCGCCGAGAATCATCACCTTCTTCGCCGTGTTGCCCTTCACCTCATCGTCGCCACGGTCGTAGGTGGAGTAATAATATGGCGTGTAAGCCTCGAACTCCGCCGCGCAGGTGTCCACCAGCCGGTAGCTCGGAATGAGGCCGAGCTTCTTGCGTTCGGCGCGCACGGCGTCCTCGGTCTTGCCGGTCAGGTGGGCAATCTGGCGGTCGGAAAAGCCGAGCGCCTTGGCTTTGGCGAATTGTTCTGCGTTCATCGGGTTCGGAATCGAAACGAAATCCCGCAAAGGAAATCGTAACGCCTCCGACCTGTCGAGAGGGAAAGTCCGCGGAGGTGGTCGTTCAAAGCATTGCCTCACGCGAAGAGCGCAAAGGTCGCCAAGTGGGGACCGAGGCTTGGGAGAATCTTTGCGAACTTTGCGCCCTTGGCGTGAGGAGAATCCTTACACCGGGACCACAGCCGTCCAGCACGGGCCGAACTTCGCCTTCACCAGCTCCTGCAGCCGCTGCGCGTCGGCTTCCGAGCGTGCGATGGCGAACGTGGTCGAGCCGCTGCCGGACATCAAGGTCGCCGCCGCTCCGTTGGCGCGCAGGAATTCCTGGTAGAGCGCGAGCAGGGGATACTTGTCGAGCGCGGGAGCTTCGAGGGAATTATAGAACGCAGCCCCGGCCACGGCGGGGTCCGTGCTGTTCAGCAGCGCGATCAGCTTCTCCGCACGGCCGCGTTCGCCGTTCAAGGCCGCCGGGAAGCGCGCGAGTTCCTTGTAGGCCCAGGCGGTGGCGATGCCGAATCCGGGATGAATGAGGAGAAACGCCGCGCCACGCAGGGCAGCGAAAGGCGCCAGCGACGTGACCTTTTCGCCGCGTCCGACGGCGAGGGCCGGCTTGTCCTGGAGGAAGAAGGGGATGTCAGAGCCGAGCGAAGCGGCGATGGCGTCCAGTTCCGCGAGCGTGAGCGGGGCGCCGAACAGTTCGTTCATGGCCAGCAACGTGGTTGCGGCATTGCCGCTGCCGCCGCCGAGCCCCGCCGCCATCGGGATCTTTTTTTCGAGATGAATCGTCACGCCGTCGGCGATCTTCGCCTGTTGGAGAAACGCGACCGCGGCGCGATGGACCAGATTGCTCGCATCTGTGGGAAGCGCCGGCTCGCTGCACGTCAGCGTAATGCTGGAGCCGCCGCGCGCGAAGGCGAGTTGATCGCACAAGTTCACCGGCTGCATGATGGTTTCCAGTTCATGAAAACCATCCGGGCGTTTACCGAGGATGTTCAGCAGCAGGTTGACCTTGCAGGGCGAATTTTTTTCCAGCGTGTGCGACATAAAGCAAAAGGCGCCGGCAAGTTAGGCCAGCGCCTTGCGCAAGTTGAGCGAAAACTTTGAAAGCTTACTCGAATACCGTGAAACGGCTGCCCGGCAGGCCGGGAGCGGCATCGCCGCCGCTGAAACCAAGCCGGTGATCAGTGTCAAAGAGGCCGTTGGCCGGGAGACCGATCGATTCGCTGGCGGGACGCGCCGGCGATTCCGGCAGTTCGAGGCCGCCCCAATTGCCCTTGCGGGTCCGGACGGAAGGATCGGGATAAAGAGGCCCTTTCTGCGCGAGCACCGGGCGGTAGGGCGGGATCGGGAACGTCACCACTTCGTAAAGGCCGATGCCGGTGCGGGCCATCGTGCGGGTGAAACCGCGCGCCCAACCGACAGTCGCGCCCTTCGACGGGCCTTCCCACAGCGTGGTTTGCTCGATGGAGCGCCGCATCTCGCCGCCGCGGGCGATTTCCGTGAGATTATTCATGCCGCGACCGAACTTTTGCTCGGGACCGGCGCAGCCCGTGAGCGCTGCAACAGCAGCCAGAGCGAGGAGAGAGACAGCGATTCGCATATTGATATAGATTGTTGTGAGGCAGGTTATCCGTAAATCGAGTCCTGTAAAGTGACTTTTCCTTCCGGCACCGCGCGCGTTCTTCATCCACCATTCACGGAGCGCCGCGACCCCGCTTGAATCTCCCGCTCGCCGACAACGCCCGCCTGGCGCCGGCGAAACGCCCATGCGCCGAAGGCCACCATCGCCAGCGCGATGAACTGGTAGCCGGAAAGTCCCAACACGATACGAGGCGTGTCGCGCACGAACTCGTGCGTGAAACGGAACAGCCCGTAGGCGATGAGATACAGGTGGAAATGTTGTCCCGGCAGCTTCGCGTTTCGGCGCAGGGCGAAAAACACCGCCAGCATGACGACGTTGAAGAGAATCTCCACCGGGACAGCGGGCCAGCGCGCCACGCCCTTCGCATCGCGCAGCGTGAACCATGCGGGTTCACAGACGTGCCCGAGGCAACAGCCGTGCAACCAGCAGCCCACGCGGCCGAGGATGATTCCCAGCGGCGCGATCATCGCGAACCAATCACCTGTGACCGAGCGGTAGCCGACCCAGCGTTTCGCGAGTTCCACGCTCGCGTAACCGCCGAGCAACGCGCCGAGGATGGACTTCCCGGTGGCCAGCCGCAGCCAGACATCGGGCTGGCCAAGATCGCGCCAGCCTTCGGCGAGCAGATAGGCGAGCTTCGCGCCGAGGAACGCACCGACGAGCGCGGAGATGTAAACGATGAGCAGCCGATCATCGCGCCGCGCCAGCCGCGTCCAGAAGAACGTGCTCACCGCGATGCCCGCGAGCATCAGCCAGCCGTAGGGAGAGGGTTGCATCAATCGGAACTACCAAGGTTTCTTCTCGTCTCATTAGCACCCGGCTTCAGCCGGGTGTTGAGGCGTGGTGAATCCTCAAACCGTTTCAACGGTTTGAGACTCGTCATCGCAGAAGCCGCTGAAGCGGCTGACATTTCCGTGCTCTTCTTCACCCGGCTGAAGCCGGGTGCTAATGAGATCGGAGCAGCGTCAGCAACGCAGGCGCAATGAGCGCGATGCCAAAGACGCCCCAGCCCAGCGCGACGCTGGATGAGGGGCCGGAGTCCGGCGGCTCTTGTGGCAGCGGCGGTGGTGTTGAGTCATTCATGGCGTCTGTTGATTTAGACCGGGCTCGCGGTTTTTCGTTTGGTTTTCAGCGCGAGGGAAATCCAGAGCACGGCAGCGACGCCCAGCGCGGCGGGCAGGATCATCACCGCCTTTTGCAGGCTGCCCCAGTGGTCGGAGAGATGGCCGACGATTTCGGAGGACCACAAGTCGCCGAACATGTGGATGCAGAAGATCGACATCGCCATGGCGCTGGCGCGGAGGTTCATCGGAACGGTTTCGAGGATGAGCGTGTTCACCGGGCCGGTGCAGAGGAAGATGAAGAGCATCGCGCCCGCGAGACAGACCATCGACGTCGTCTTGTCGGTCGCGAGGAACGCGCCGATGGCGAGCGGCGTGGAGAGGGCCGCGGAAAGACCGAGCATCCACGCGTAACCGGAGGGATGACGCTTGCGCCACGCGGTGGCGGCGAAACCGCCCGCCATCGTGCCGACCAAGCCGGTGACGACGAGCGTTGCGCCGAAGAAGGTCGAGGCCGATTGCTTGGGCACCTGATGGACGCGCTCCAGGAAGGCCGGTCCCCACACCGCGAACGCCCCCAGCGCGAACGTGTAGGCCGTGTAACCCCAAACCACGAGACTGTAGTCCGGCAGGCGGAAGAGGCTGAGGAGATCGGTGAGCGTCGGTTTCGTGCTCTTCGCTCCGCCTTCGGGGCCGCCGCGCGTTGGCTCGCTGAAGGGCAACAGCACGAGCGCGAGCAGCAGTCCCGGCAATCCCGCCCAGACGAACGCCCAGCGCCAGCCCCAGTTCTGCGCCAT
>JBDHQG010000437.1:0-4328 GCA_039806925.1 Limisphaerales bacterium | reverse complement strand
GAACGCGCCTATCGCATCCTCGTCGATGAAGTCGGCTTTCCGCCCGAGGACATCATTTTCGATCCGAACATCCTCACCGTCGCGACCGGCATCGAAGAGCACAACAACTACGCGGTGGACTTCATCGAGGCCACGCGATGGATCAAGCAGAACCTGCCGCACGCGAAAGTCAGCGGCGGCGTCTCGAATGTCTCGTTCAGCTTCCGCGGCAACAATCCCGTCCGCGAAGCCATGCACAGCGCCTTCCTCTTCCACGCCATTCGCGCCGGCATGGACATGGGCATCGTCAACGCCGGCATGCTGGGCGTGTACGAGGAGATCGAGCCGGAGCTGAAGGAACTGGTCGAAGACGCGTTGCTCAATCGCCGACCCGACGCCACCGAGCGTCTCGTGGACCACGGTGAGAAGCTGAAGGCCAGCGGCGTGGCGAAGGATCAAAAGGCGAACATCGAAGTGCTCGAAGCGTGGCGTCAGGGCACGGTCGAGGAACGCCTGTCGCATTCTCTCGTGAAGGGCATCGACGCGTGGATTGATCAAGACACCGAAGAGGCCCGCCAGAAACTCGGCAAGCCGCTCGCCGTGATCGAGGGCCCGTTGATGGACGGCATGAGCGTCGTCGGTGATCTATTCGGCGCGGGCAAAATGTTTCTCCCGCAGGTTGTGAAGTCGGCGCGCGTGATGAAGAAAGCCGTCGCCTATCTCACGCCGTTCATGGAAGCCGAGAAGGCCGCCATGGCGGCGCGCGGCGAGGCTGTGAAGGCGCAGGGCAAGATCGTGCTCGCGACCGTGAAAGGCGACGTCCACGACATCGGCAAGAACATCGTCGGCGTCGTGCTTGCCTGTAACAACTACGAAGTGATCGACATGGGCGTGATGGTGCCGTGCGAGAAGATTTTGGAGCGCGCCAAGCAGGAGAAGGCGGACATCATCGGCCTGAGCGGACTCATCACGCCGTCGCTCGACGAGATGGTCCACGTCGCCCGCGAGATGGAACGCACCGGCTTCAAGGTGCCCTTGCTCATCGGCGGCGCGACCACCAGCCGCGCGCACACCGCCGTGAAGGTTGCCCAGCACTACAGCGAACCCGTCGTCCACGTGCTCGACGCCTCGCGCGCCGTGCCGGTGGCGAGCAGTCTGTTGAGCGCCGAGCAGAAGGTGGGGTTCGTCCAGCAGCTCCGCGCCGACTACGACAAGCTCCGCGCCCAGCACGGCGGCCAGCAGGTCAAGTTGCTTTCGCTCGAAGCCGCCCGCGCCAATGCGCCGAAGCTGAAGTATGACGATCTGCCGAAGCCGGAGTTCACCGGCGTGCGCACGCTGTCATCCGGCAGCTTCCATCCCGGCAAGTGCGACTGCGGTTCGTCGCACGGTCACGCCGGCGCGTTCGCCGTCACGCTGGAGGAGGTCATTCCGTTCATCGATTGGACGCCGTTCTTCCACACTTGGGAATTGCGCGGCGTCTATCCGAAGATCCTCCAGCACGAAAAGCACGGCGAGGAAGCCACCAAGCTCTTCGCCGATGCGCAGAAGCTGCTCGCGGAATTCGTGGCCAAAAAAGCCCTCGGCCTGCGCGCGGTGTATGGGCTCTTCCCAGCGAACGCCGTCGGCGACGACGTGGAGGTCTATACCAATGGCTCGCGCAAACATCTGCGCACGACCCTCCACTTCCTGCGCCAACAAATCGAGAAAGGCGACGGCACGCCGAACTGGTGCCTGGCGGATTTCACCGCGCCGAAGTCTGCCGACGCATCACGCATCACGGATCACGCGGACCACATCGGTGCCTTCGCCGTCACGGCGGGCATCGGGCTCAAGGAAATCGTCGAGGGCTACAAGGCCGCGCACGATGACTACAATGCCATCATGTCCGAGGCGCTGGCGGACCGCCTGGCCGAAGCCTTCGCCGAGTATCTGCACAAACGCGTCCGAGATGAATGGGGCTTCGGCCGATCCGAAAACCTCACAAGCGACGACCTCATCGCGGAAAAGTATCGCGGCATCCGCCCGGCACCCGGTTACCCGGCGTGCCCGGACCACACCGAGAAGGCCGTCATCTGGGATCTACTCGACGCCGAGCAACACACGGGCATCCAGCTGACCGAGAGCTTTGCGATGTGGCCCGGCGCGAGCGTGAGCGGCCTCTACTTCGCGCATCCCGACTCGAAATACTTCGCCGTCGGCAAGCTGGGCAAAGACCAGATCCAAGACCTCGCGAAGCGGAAGAACTTCACCGTCGCCGAAGCCGGGAAATGGCTGGGTCCGTGGTTGAACTACACTCCGGAAGCTTGACCAACTATTGGAGAGGGATTAACAACCCGGCAATCCATGGGCATGGCCATCGCATATCTCGCGCAAGGGAAGGTTCGGATCAAGACAGGTTCTGACGGGCCTCGGACAGTTGAGAGTCCTTACGCAACCAGCATTCACGATCGGTCCGTTCGTTCGCAGCAGCGTCATTCGTGGAAGCAGGAAGGGGACGGCATGATCGCCGGGCCAATACTTTGGGGAAAGTCTTCGGCCACTTCGGGCCCGGCACCGGTTGTGGCAACCAGCCTGTCGCGTGGAGCAGCGCCCGGCCAATTGCTGTATTCCCTGTCGAGCGGTTCCCTTTGCGCACTGTGCGAAACGGACAATCTCGGAGCCGAGGAACGCCGATTGTGGAACGACAATCGCCGCCGAATCCAACATATTCATGCCTGTCCCGTGACCGGCAACATCGCGTGCAGCATCCAGCACGACAATGGAACGGCGAACATTGGCGTGATGGTCCGCGGCGAATCAGGCTTCGCCGAAGTCACGGAAGGCGACTCTGTGGACACGGCTCCCCGGTGGGTAAAAGGCGGTGGGCGCAAATTGGTTTATCAATCGGCCGGCATTGGGCGAAACCGGGAGGGACACTTCCTTGCTCTCGGACCGTTCAGCATTCATCAGATGAACATTGATACAGCGGAGATGGAAATCCTCGCTGAAGACTCCCATCTCGACTTTCTTTCCCCACAGATCACGGCTGATGATTCGGTGTATTACATCCGCCGTCCTCATAACGAGCATCTGAAGGTTCGACCTCTCCGCGCCCTGATGGACACGTTGCTGCTTCCGTTTCGCCTCCTGTTCGCGATGCTTCAGTTCTTGAACTTTTTCTCCATGCGTTACACGGGTAAGAAATTGAGCACTCCAAAGGGATCACCCCATCGCGACGCGAATCTCAAACAAATGATGATTTGGGGAAACTTGATCCAAGCTCAACAAGCCGCTGGCCAAGACGAGGCGGTCGACCTCGTGCCCTCCTCGTGGCAGCTCATCCAGAGAAAAAAGAACGGCTCCGAAACCATCGTTGCCCGAGGCGTCCTCGCGTTCGATGTTGGTGACGACGGCACAATTGCATATACCAACGGAAACGCGATCTTTCAGATCTACCCTGACGGACGAAAGGAGAGAGTGCTCACCGAGACAATGATCGAACAAGTGGCCTTCGTCCCTATTCCCAGCTAATCCCGAACACCTTTCTACTTCGCCGGCGCATTCGTCTGGCCGGCGGGGATGAACTTCAGCGAGACGCCGTTGATGCAGTAGCGCTTGTCCGTCGGCGTCGGGAAGCCTTCGCCTTTGAAGACGTGTCCGAGATGGCCGTCGCACACGGCGCAGCGTACTTCGGTGCGAACCATGCCGGCTGAGTAATCGTCGTGGGTGACGACGTTCTTCGCATTCGCCGGGTCGTAGAAGGACGGCCAGCCGCAGTGGGAATCGAACTTCTCCTTTGACGAGAACAGTTCCGCGCCGCAGCCGCCACAGACATAGGTGCCCGCGCCCTGTTTCTTGAACTCCTCGTAGGCCGCGCCGAACGCGCGTTCGGTTCCGGCCTGGCGCAGGACGCGGTATTGTTCGGGCGAGAGACTTTTCCGCCATTCCTCATCGGTCTTCACAATTTTCGAGGGCGCGGGCGCGGCGGATTTTGGGGAAGTTTCAGCGGGTTTCATGAGGGTGACGGGCGTTGCGGATTTTTCCGCCGGCTGGCAGCCGGCGCCAACGCCGGTCAGCACGGCGGCGATAATCAAACACAGGTGGCGTACCATGCGGAAGAGGCTACTCGCCGGATCGAAATTCGCAAGAGGCATGAGGGTGGGAACGATCTGCCATCCGTACGGCGAATCATCAGCAACCTGGCTTAGAGCCTGTCTGAAAATGATGAGAGAAGCTGTTATCGGGGAAAAGGCCGGATGGCGAGGCGCGAGGAGGGAAGATGTCCTTCACGGACCTCTGACCGACGAGCAACGAAGCCAGACGGCCTTTTCCCCGATAACCCTCCGGGCGGCGGGTCTTTTGGCCCGGGA
>JBDHQG010000436.1:0-4330 GCA_039806925.1 Limisphaerales bacterium | reverse complement strand
GATCAGGAGCGAGCGCAGCTGCTTGGTGGCGTCAGCCATCGCGCAAGACGAAAGCCGAAGGAGCGAAGACGAATCAATGACGAAATGCTGCGGCGACGTTCCGGGGACGGCGTCATTCCGGCTTGAACCCGCGCTGCGCGAGATGCGCGAGCGTCCATTCGTATTCGGAAACCAGCTGGTCCACGACGTTGCGCTTCTTGAGTTCGGGCGGCATCACTTCCCAGGTGTAGGTTTCCATCTCGAAGTGTGAACAGATCGACGGCGCGCGTTTCACTTCGTCGAGCACGCCGGTGAGGTGGTCCGCCGTGGTGTCGAACAGCGCGGTCGGGCGCGCGTGCAGCGGGATGTGGAAGTGGATGCGCCATTCCAGCTCCGCCTGGGGAAACTCGGTGACGGACGTGGTGAGCGCCTCGTCGAGATCGCCGTAGCGGAAGAGCTCGCCGTCGGGCCGGCGCTCGATGGTCTGGTGAAAATAGATGTCGTCTGCGAACGCCTTCAGCGCCGCGCGGACGTCCAGCGTGGGCCGGACCTTGAGCGCGTTGCTCAGGTGAATCTTGCTGATCTTGATGCCGGCGCGGCGGAGGCGCTGGAGGGCTTCGGACGGCGATTCGTATTCGACCGCGAGGTGACAGCAGTCGTAGTTGACGCCGAGATGTTCATCGAGCCGCAGGTCGCCGGGACGATCCGCGCGGAGTTGGTCGAAGAACGCGACGGCTTCCGAGGTGGTTTCCAGGAGGCAACAGGGTTCCGGCTCGAGACCGAGATGGAGCCTGCGTCCGGTGCGGCGGGTGAGCTGTTCCAGGTGATCCACGCAACGCCACAGGTTGGCGCGCGCCGCGCGCACGGCGCGTTCGTCGAGCTTGAAGCCTTTGAATGAAACCGGGACGGTGCTGACGCTGCCCTCGATTCCGGCGGGGACGATTTGCGCGAGGAGATCGAACAGCAGGTTCGTGTAATCAAGCCGCTCCGCCGTGGTCCAGTCCGGCGCGTAAACCTGTTCCTTCACGCGCGCGCCGTGGAACTTGCCGTAGGGAAATCCGTTGATCGTGAAAACGTAGCAGCTGTTTCGCTCCAGCCATTTCTGGAAGGCGAGCAGCGTGGGGCGGTCGGCCAGTTCGCGCGCGGCGCCGGCGCCGAGCCGCAGGCCGATGGCGTAGGGCCTGCCGCCGCTGACTTTTTCACGGACGGCGAGCGTGTATTTCTGGAGCGTCTCGAAGGTCTGCGCCCAGCTTTCGCCGCGATGGATGTTGGTGCAGTACGCGAGATGCAGGCCGTGACTGAGTTTCATGGCGGTGAATTGAACAGGAAGGCCGCCGGTTCGCGAAGATCAAAAACCGCGTGCCTGAAAAGGCGGGCGCCGCTTCCGGCCACAGGCTCCGCGATCCCCGGAGTTGAAGCGGGATCAAAAAGCTGCGAGAACCTCCGGCATGTTCACACGTCGCTTGAAGGCGCTTGCCGTCGCCATGACTGTCGCAACCGCATCGCCCGGAGGTTTGACGGCGGCCCCGCAGTTCAGCTCCGAGCTGATTTTCCCGCTGCACCCGCAGCACAATCACGCGCCGGCGATTGTCGAGTGCCCGAACGGCGACCTGCTGGTGTCGTGGTATCGCGGTTCGGGCGAGCGGAAGGCGGACGACGTCGCGGTGCTGGGCGCGCGGCGCGCCCGCAAGGGCGGGCCTTGGAGCGAGGCGTTCCTGATGGTGGACACGCCCGGGTTTCCGGATGGCAACACGGCGATGTTCATCGATGGACGCGGGCGTCTCTGGCTGTTCTGGCCCATCGTTCTCGCGAACACCTGGGAGTCCTGCATCACGAGCTATCGCGTTGCGAGCCGTTATGAGGGCAAGGGTTCGCCGAAGTGGGATTGGCAGGGGCAGATTCTGCTGAAGCCGCCGTTGTTCGCCGAAGACGTGAACCGCGCGCTCGACGAGCGGATGCGGACGGCGCCGTTGCCGGAGTGGATGACGAATCGCGTGGCGGAGTTCCGCTCGACGCTGACGAACAAGCTGTCCCAGCGCCTGGGCTGGCAGCCGCGTTGCAAGCCCACGGTGCTGAAGTCCGGCCGCATCGTGATGCCGCTGTACACGGATACGTTCAGTGTTTCGCTGATGGCCTTGAGTGATGACGGCGGGGAGACGTGGTTCGCGAGCCGCGCGCTGGCGGGTTTTGGAAATATCCAGCCGGCGGTCTTGCAACGGAAGGACGGCAGCCTCGTGGCCTACATGCGGGAGAACGGTCCGCTGGAGAGAATTCGCGCCTCGGAGTCGCGTGATGACGGAGTCACCTGGAGCCCGGTGGAATCGATTTCGCTGCCGAATCCGGGCACGGGGCTGGATGCGGTGCGGTTGCACAACGGGCACTGGTGCCTGATTCACAACGACACGACGGAAGGGCGTCACTCGCTCGCCGTGAGCATTTCGGAGGACGAAGGCCGGACGTGGCGTCGGAGCCGGCGTCTGGAGCATCAGCCGGGCGACAAGTTCCATTACCCGGCCATCATCCAGGCGCGGAACGGAACGATTCACGCCGTCTACAGCTACTTTGTGGCGGGGGGAAAGAGCATGAAGCACGCGGCGTTCAACGAGGAGTGGGTTCAAGCCGGCCCGTGAGCGCGTAGTGACCTTCCGCCGGGGTTCACTTTGTTACAATTCAGGAATTGTCCTCCGGGAGGCCAACCCGGTATGGATCTCGCCCGTGAATCCCATTCATTCCATGAAGCAGGTTGTCTTTGGATTTCAAAAGGGCCGCCGCATTCCGGCGTGCTGGCTCCTGTTGTCGGCGCTGGCCGCCGGGCTTGTTGGTGCAGTGGACGCGGCGGCGCCGGAGATCCGTGGCAAACGGTCGGAGGAGGGTGTCACATACTGGAACGAACGGTTCCCTGACGTGCCGTGGTCGGTTCACATCATCCAGGTTGAACGTTCGCGGAAGGATCTCGGTTTCTTCTCGGCCCACGCGCGAAACAAAATTCTTGGCGTCAGCATGCTGGCCGAGCAGGCGCGTGCCGTGCCCAAGGAACTCGGCAGGGCCGTTGCCTCCGTGAATGGGGATTTTTATCTTCGCGACAACCCGACATACGCCGGCGATCCGCGTGGATTGCAGATCATGAACGGCGATTTGATCAGCGGGCCGGGCACCGTTTGTGTCTGGTTCGATGCGCAGGGCAATCCGCATCTCGACGAGGTGAAGGGCGACTTCAAGGCGAAGCTGGCGGGCGGGCGCGAATTTACGTTTGGGCTGAACGAGCCCCGTCAGCGCGCGAATCCGGTGCTTTACACGCCGAGCTACGGCGTTTCGACGCGGGCGGTGGGCGGGCGTGAATTGATTCTCGAGAAGGACGGGGAAGGTGCCTGGCTTCCGTTGCGCCCGAACGAGACGTATCGCGCGCGCGTGCGGGACATCGCCACCAATGGCAACACGCGCTTCACGCCGGACGTGATGGTGCTTTCGTTCCCGCCGCCGCTGATCGGCCAGCTGGCGGACCTGGCGGCCGGATCGAAGGTGGAGATTTCGACCACGCTGGATCCGTCGTTGAAAGGTTCCGCCGCCGCCATCGCCGGCGGGCCGGCGCTGATTAAAGACGGAAAACCTTTCGCGGTGAAAAATCCTCCCCTCAGCTCGCTGGGCAATTACAGCGAGCGTTCCAAATATGAGCGGCACCCGCGCTCGGCCGTGGGCTGGAGCCCGACGCATGTGTACTTTGTGACGGTGGACGGACGACAATCCGAACTTTCGATGGGCATGAAGCTCGCGGAACTGGCCGAGGTCTTCGTGCGGCTGGGCTGCACGGATGCGATGAATCTGGATGGAGGCAAGTCCGCCCAGATGTGGCTGAACGGCCGCATCGTGAACGATCCCTGCCAGGGCGAGGACACGGTGGCCAATTCCCTCCTGGTCATCCGCAAGGCGGATGTGAAGTGACCTCCCTGCCGGCCCGGATTTTCAGAGCGAGGCTGCCGCGTCGGTAGGACAGCGCTTCCAGCCTGTCCCGAAGTTCGCCAATACGAACTCCAAACAGTTTGGCCAGACGAACCATCCTTTTCCATTGCCACCCGCCCTGCGGACCGGGACAGGCAGGATGCCTGTCCTACTCTCAACGACGTCGTTCCGGCTCACGCCCCGGCGCGTTGCAGCCAGCGGCGGTGGCGTTCGCGCTCGGTCTTCAGCAATTGATCCACGCGCTCGGCCTCGTCGAGCGTGAGACGAATTTCGCGGGGCAGCTCGTTTCCGCAGACGCCGCACACCTTCAGGCGGCGCGAATAGACCGGCGAGTTGCAGTCGGGGCAACGATGCGCCTCGGGCTCCACGCCGAGGCGGGCGAGCCTGCCCGACT
>JBDHQG010000435.1:0-4338 GCA_039806925.1 Limisphaerales bacterium | reverse complement strand
GCGTGGGTGTATGGGATTATCACCAACCACCGCGGCGGCGTCGCCATCTCCAGCCAGCCCCGCAGCGGAACCTCGGCGCGCATCTACCTGCCGGCATCCAAGAAGATCGTCACGGAAACGTCCCTGTTCACGGCCGACACCGGCGGCAGGCAGACGATCCTGATGGTGGATGACGAAGAACTGTTGCTGACGATGGGGCAGACGGTCCTGTCCTCCTTCGGCTACAAAGTTCTCACCGCCAGCAGCGGGGCCCGGGCGCTCGACCTGATCGGAAAGGCCACCGCTCCGATCGACCTCGTCATCACGGACCTCGTCATGCCCCAGATGAGCGGCCGCGAATTGATCGAGCAGCTGCAGCTGCGCCTGCCCGGAGTGCCAATTCTCTGCACCAGCGGGTTCGTCCGCCCGGCCTCCGCCCATGAGAACGAGTCGTACCTCGCCAAGCCGTTCACCAGCCAGCAGCTGCTCCGGCGCGTGAAGAATCTCCTGCTCCCGGTTGACGAGCCCTGATTGATTCGGGCGCAGTTTGACTTTCCATCAGGCGAACGATTAGCATTCCGTCACGATAACTTATGCAAATCGAAAGCCTGAAGGTCTTCTGCGACCTCGCCGAAACGGAAAGTTTCACCAAAGCCGCCCAGATCAATCACGTCACGCAATCCGCGGTGAGCCAGCAGATCAGCTCGCTTGAACGGCAGTTCAAGTCGCTGCTCATCGAGCGCAGCAAGAAAAAATTCCGCCTCACCCGCGAAGGCCAGGTGCTCTACGATTACAGCAAGCAGATCATCCAGACCTACGACGCGCTCTTCAGCCGGTTGCAGGAGATCAAGGACATCGTTTCGGGCACCATCCGCGTCGCCACGATTTACAGCATCGGCCTGCATGATTTGCCGCCTTACTTGAAGAAATTCCTGAAAGCCTATCCCACGGTGAACGTGCATGTGGAATACCGCCGCTCCAATCAAGTGTATGACGATGTGCTCGGCAACGTCGTGGACCTTGGCCTCGTCGCGTACCCACTCAAGGATTCAAAACTCGAAGTCGTTCCGCTGCGCAAGGACATGATGGTGCTCATCTGCCATCCGCAACACCCGCTCGCCAAGTCGAAGAGCGTCGCGCTCAAGGCCATCTCCGGGCAGAAATTCATCGGCTTCGAGCCGGACATTCCGACACGCCGGGCGATCGACAAAATTCTGAAGGAAAACGAAATTCACGTTCAGCATGTGATGGAGTTCGACAACATCGAGACCGTGAAGCGCGCCGTGGAGATCGACGCGGGCATCGCCATCGTGCCACACGGCACCATCACGCAGGAGATCGCCAAGCAGACCCTGGTGGAAATCAAAATCGAGGACGAGGAATTCTACCGGCCGCTGGCGGCCATCCATAAGAAAAACAAAGTTCTCTCGCCTGCCATGAAGCAGTTCCTCACAGTGCTCAAAAGCACGAACTGAAGCCCGTCACGCGCTGCGGTTCATCGCGAAAAACAGATCGCGCAAACCCTTCGCGCACCGATAATTTCCTTGCGAAAATGCGCGAATCGCGATTACTTGCAGGCGGTCTGGAGAGATGGCTGAGTGGCCGAAAGCGGCGGTTTGCTAAACCGTTATACGAGTAAAATCGTATCGGGGGTTCGAATCCCCCTCTCTCCGCCAAATTTCAATAAAACCCCTGATAAAACAGGGGTTTTTTCGTGTCATGGAAGGCCGTCGCGCAATGCAAGCGAGTGAAGGGAGAGGAAAGAATTTGCCCGAAAGTGCGGCGTTTTGGGCAAATATTTGGGCAAATCTTTTTCCTGAAATCCGGCCTATTTGCCTTTCGGCGGTGTTTTCTTCGGCGACACTTTGCGCATTCGCGCCGGGAGTTTGTTGGCATTAGCCGGATGGCGCCCGCCGGGTGGCGTGGGTTCAAACTCCGCGATGCGCTTTTGAAAGATTGCATCGGTGTCCTTGATGAAGTGCCGGACGGCGGCAAGCAGGTGTTCCGGTTCGCTCTCGTGCAGCCGAAGCTTGATGATGCGGTCCTTCTCTTCCGGGGTCAGCTTGTCGGTGCCGATGGTCTCTTCGATCAGATCGTCCAGTGCATCGGATATCTTGAAGTCGCACAACTGGACGCGGTTCTCCCGGTAGGCGCGTGAGTAGAGGATGGCAAGTTGCTCAACAGCGTTACGGAAGCAGGCGCGAACGTAGAACACGTTTCGGCGCACGTCGCTCGAATCCTGCGGTGGACTGTGAAGCATGGCCTGAGTCTGCTCGAAGGTCGCCCGCGTATATGGGTTGTCCTCGTAGTCCGTCGGCGGCTGGCTCACGTCGTCATTCATCAGCCAGTCGAGGTCCACGCTGGTCTGAGCGAACAGCAATCCCGCGAGTTTCATGCTCATCCTCAGTTTTCCAAGCTCGATTGCCTGAACGGTGGGGACCGAGCATTCGAGGAGTGAAGCCATTTCCTTTTGCGTCAGCCCAATGACGGTGCGGAGAACGGCCAGCGTGTGACGTTGCGGTGAAGGTCGCATGAGTGGCGGTTTGCATAGCATATCTGCACTGAATATCTATGCTTTCAATGCAGATATGCGATACATATCACCGTCCGGTGAAAACCGGAGTATCCGCGAGCATGGCAGGCGTAAGGGCAAGGCGCTCCAAAGCTCAGAACAGGCTGTGCGGCGCGGGTGGCCGAAAATGGATTCGACGCAAATGACAACGAACGATCTGGTGGTAAAAGGCAAATTGGTGAACGCGGAGCAGTTGCTGGCTCAATTGTTCGACCCGGACGCCCGGCCAAGCATGCGCTGGCTACGGTCGCAGACGAAGGCCAAGGCGATTCCGTACATTCGCATCGGGCATCTCGTGTTCTTCGACATGGAGATGGTCCGGGCGGCGCTGGGCCGTAAGAACCTCGTCCGGCATCGCATGACGGTGCCGGCTGCGGCTTGATGAAAGTGGCCCCACAAGTCGCCGAGTTGCGCGAGCTACTCGGCAATGACGTGCTATTGCTCCCCTGGCCTTTGGGAAAGAAGGGTGACAAGCGGGCGTGGAAGCACCTGACCGCCGCGGCGATGAACGATCCCGCCCATCTGCGACTGCTGGGTCGAGGCAACATTGGCGTCGCCCTTGGCCAAGTCTCCGGGGGCCTGTGCAGCCTCGACATCGACAGTGACGAGGAGTTGGCGCACTTCCTTGAGCTAAACCCGGAGATCGGCAACACGCTCCAATCTCGCGGCAGCCGGGGTGGGAATCTTTGGTGGCGGATAGCTGATCCGGTTTACCCACGATTGAAGCCTTTGAAACGATACGAGAAAGGCTGGGGAGAATGGAGATCGACCGGCTCCCAAACGATCATCTACGGCCAGCATCCTGACGGGCACAATTACCAGATCGTCAATCGGGTGAAACCAATCACGATCGAATTGATCCAGATTCAATGGCCAGAGGGGATCTATCCACTGCTGCAAGGAGGGAGCATGGGCAATGATACAGAGAGGACTGAGACAACTGAGCTTACGGAGCGATCAGAGACACCTGAGCGAACGGAAGCGAACAGAAGCGGTATTGTGAGTGAGGTGTGTGTGGTCGATTTAGCAGAAATCGATTCAGCATTGGACATCTCGGTACCAAAACAACCCCACGAAAATCACAAATGCCTGTTCACCCTGGCACGAGCAGTGAAAGCATTTGAACTGAGGCAGAATCGAAAATGGACGATCCAAGAAATGAGATCCTTATTCCTACGCTGGCATGAACGGGCAAGGCCATTTCTCCGGCAGAACCAAAACAAGGATGATTACTGGTTTGAGTTCCTGGAAGCATACGACAACGCAGATCATCCCCTCGGCGTGGACATCATCGCCAGCGCCTGGGACTTGGCCCAAGGTAAGGAATTCCCGGAGGTGGCACGGCAGTTTGAGACAGACAACGTCCGGTTGTTGGTGAGTCTGTGCAGGGAACTGCAAGCATTGTGCGGAGACAAGCCGTTCTTTCTGGCAAGCAGGACGGTTCAACGGTTGTTTGAGTTGGACAGCCACGCGACGGGCGCCCGATGGCTCAAAGGGCTTTGCCGCAGCGGGATTCTCAAGGTCGTAGAGCAAGGCGGACGCGAGACCAACAAAGCGACCCGATTTCGCTATCTCCCACCAATTTGAAATGATGGCATTACCATTTGAACAACAGCCGAAGGAAAGCGCCAAGGCGTTCGCAGCGTTCTCGGTGTATCTCAACCTGGGGCCTGAGCGGTCATTGCGGGCGGTGGGGGAAAAGTTGGGTAAGAGTGAGGGACTTCTCGAACGCTGGTCGAGTCGGTTCGATTGGCCTAGCCGAGTGCAATCGCACGCTGCGCACATGG
>JBDHQG010000434.1:0-4339 GCA_039806925.1 Limisphaerales bacterium | reverse complement strand
GCGCCAGCGATGACGTTCACCTGCGCCGAGCCGAGCCGTGGAAAATCGATTCCCGCCGCCGGATTGCGCTCCAGGCCGGCGCTGATCATCCGGCTGCCGACCGGCACGCCTTCGAGCGTGAAGTTTCCGCTCGCGTCTGTGCGCACCAGCGTGAGTCCGCCGGCCACCAGCGCATTGGGAGCCGGACGTCCGTCATCGAACTGCACGCGCCCGAACACCACCGTCGTCGATTCGAGCGCAAGATTCGCCACCGACAACGCGCCCTCGACGACGGTGAATCCAACCCGCGTTCCCTTGCGCTTTCCGTCGAACGAAATCGCCACCACGTCGTAGTTGCGCACCGGCAGGCCGTCCGCGCGCCAGTTGCCGCTCGAATCCGCATCGATGATCCGCACGACATTCTTGACCTGGCCGCCCTCAAGCTGGCCGATGAAGACCCGCGCGCCGCCGTGCGGCGTGAGATTGTCCGCCTCGAACACCGTGCCACGCAGGCTGCCCAGCGGCGTCTCCGTGTTTGGCAGCGCCACGACAATCGATTCCACTTCGCCCGGAGTGTCGAGCAACCCGGCCACCGTGCGATTGCGCCGGTCCGATGTCTGCACCTCCACCGTGTAAACGCCCAACGGCACGCCGTAGAACGCGAACCGTCCGTCGCCGTCGGCAAAGATGCCACGCCCCAGCTCGCGCGAACCGGAGTCAGGGAACAAGTTCACCGCCGCGCGCGGCATCGGCGTGGTGCCGTCCGCCGCCACGACCTGACCCACCACCGTCGCGCGTCCACGGAAGCGCAACGCGATGGGAACCGTCTGGCCTTCGCGCGGTGAACCCACCGGAACGCTGTCCCGCACCAGCGCGCGATCCAGGCCCTCCACCTTGGCAATCGCCTCGGGAATCGACCCCGCCGCCAGCAATCCCAACAACGTGTCCCGCGTGCTCGCACTCGTCGCGAGCTGGAGAATCTTCTCGCGCTCGACCTGGCCTTCGACCGTGTTCTGCGCAATCAATGACAAGGCGTCGCCCGAAAGCCCGCTCGTGTCGGTGGCCGAGATGGAATACGGCACGCCCGCCAGCACGAAATCGAAATCAAAGTTGCCGCCGGAATCGGTGAACACCTGGCTCACGCGTCGCACGTAGGCTTCGCACGAGTACGGTCCCCAGGCCTGATCATACATGGTGAGCGTCACGGGAATCCCCACCGCCGGAGAACCGTCGCCCTTCAGCGCCCGACCACGAATCGCCACGCCGCCCTTGAACGGCACGTCCTCAGTGCCCGGCTCGACGCAACGAATCGGGAGTCCCGTCGCCGTCACCACATTGCCATGCACGTCCGTGACACCGCCCAGCGTCAGCGTGCGTGGCCGGATCGCGCTGATGCCCTTGCGCAGGTTCAAGTAGGCGACGCGTCCGCCCGGCTGCACGCTCACCGAGTTCGCGCCATTGTCGCCATCCACAATGTACGAATCCGGATTCCCCGCGAGATCCTGCGTCATCGGCTTGGAGAACACGACCGCGACAATCTGGCCGTAGTTCCGATACTCCGGCCCGATGCACGGATTCGACGGACGTCCCGCCACCACAAACAAATCCTGCTCCACCGCGATCAACTGTGGCGGCAGTTCGCTCACCGTCGTCACCGTCGCCGGCAACGTCGAATCCACCGCGCCGTCCGAAAGCAAATCCACCCGCAACACGGAATCGCTGAGCGCGAAGGCGTAAGTCGCATCGACGGGCGGATTCGCAATCGTCCAGCGCAACTGCCGCGCGGTGCCGTTGGTCGAAACAATCAGCGCCGCGATCTCCGCCGTCGGCGGACCATTCGTGAACGTCCAGATGAAGACGGTGTTGCTGTAAACCGGCGTGTTCACCCAGACGCCGTTCGTGCCCGGATAAGCCAGCGCGTATGGCTGCGTGCTCTTCTCAATCGTCGCACCCGCCTTGCCATCGCCGTAATCGGCGCGCAACTGGCCGGTGTTCGCGCCGCCCACGGCGAACTCCTGTCCCAAGCCCGCATAGTCGGCGGCGCGATCCGCAATCCGCGCCGTGGCATCGAGACCATCCGCCGCTTCCATCGCCGCGAACAACGCTTCGCGCCATTCACGACCGGCCTCGGTTTCACGGAGAATCTGATCGAAGCCCGCGCTCGCCTCGCGTCCGCCCTGCCAGTCGCGCATCAGGTCGGCATACACGCGCTGCGCCGGATCGCCGTAGTTGATCCGCTGTCCCGCCTCGGCGAGATCGAGCACGCGGCGCGAGATGATCGACTTGCCCACGCGCGTTACGCCGGGCGGAACCTGACCCGCCGTCGCGATGCTTAGGGCCTGACCCAGCACGCGATTCGCCGCGAAAAGCAGCGCGGGAGGCAGCGAGTTCACCTGGTCCGGCATCGCCAGCGTGTCCGGCGACAGCGCGACTCCACGCTCATCGACGCCCATGCTCAGGCGGAAGCGGCCGACCACGCTGTCATCGCTCGTCGTCAAGTTCGAGAAGCTCACCGCGCCGTTGCGCAGGGAACGCAGCTTGAACGTCGCCGTCTTCGATTCGCCCGGCATCAACGTGCCGAGCTCCACGGTCTGCTGATCCTCATTCTCCAGCCGCGCGCCGCTGATGGAGTTTTTGTTCAGCGAAATCTGCACGAGGTTCGCCGGCGTGATGCCAGTGTTCAGCAAGGTCACGCTTGCTTCGTATGGTTCGCCCACGCGCACCGTGCGCGGATGCGAGAATGCCATCGAGAAGCGCGGATTGCGCACGAGCACAGAGCCCGCCGCCTTGCCTTTCACGCGGACGGGCCCCGCCGCGAGACCGTCCATTGTCGCTTCGAGATCGAGGTCCATGACATGCAGACCTTCCTGCAATCCTTCGACAAGGAACTCCGCCTGGCCGGACTGGCCCGGCTGCAGGCGCGGATTATCATCCGAAGTGCCGAGTTCACCGTCGCGTCCGACCTGCACGATGTGCTGCACCGGTTGAATCAACTTGTCCGGCCCAATGCGCGCGAAGCGCAGCGGATCGTCGCCGGGCGCAGTGTGGTTCGTGGACACGAGACGATCCGGACCCGGCGGCAACTTCAACGTCGCGCTGATGTCGTAGACGCTCAGACCCGAGCCGAGAGGGGCCGCGTTCTCCGTGAAGATCATCACGCTGAAAAACTGGTTCAAGAACCCGATGTTCCCCGGAATCACCATCAGCGCGGGAATCGGCGGAATGTTCAGCCCAAGCGGCTCGTCCTCGCCCGGATCGACCACCTGGAAGTTGATTCCCTGGACCTCAATGTTGAGTTGAGAGACCTCGAATTCCGGCGGGAGCTGCGTGGTGGAGGCGATCTGCTGATTGAGCACCGCGGCTTCGGCAAGTTTCTCTTCGAGCTCCGCCGCCGGAATCAGTTCGATGGAATCCGTGAACTTCGGCGCGACAACCGGGAACAGAATCGGGATCGTCTTTCCATCCAGCACAAACGCCGCCTCGAACTCGACCACGCGGAAGTTTGATTCATCGATGAAGATGCCTTTCTCAACAATCTCCTCGTAGGTCAGCGGACGTGACGTCACGCGCGAGACAAGAATCTCATCGAACACCCGCACCGGCACGATGGCCGGATTACCCTCCATCCGTGTCACCCCCGTCACCGCGTCAACGAGCCGAATCGAATCGAGCTGATAATCTCCGACGAGATTGAGCGGCGGGAACAGCATCGGCTGATTCACCTGACTGACGATGCGACGCGGTTCCGGAAAACCAGGCCCACGCAAAAACGCTTCCACATACGCGCCCTCCGCCAGAACTTGCGTCGCTTCACCGCCGACAAGCGTCACCATCACCGATCCTGCAATCCCTTTCGGGACCGAAACGACAGCGGGAGAGACTTGGAGGCCAGTGCCGTTGACGCGGTAGGTGAGTGTCGTCAGCGGATCGCTGGCACTGGTTGATATCGTCAAGCAGAACGTGGCCAAGACAACAAGCCAGCTCAAAATCCCACTTGTGGGCTCTACGGAGCTCGTCAAAAGCTTTGATCCGAATAAACGCATAATCGTTCGTTTTGAAGAGCTCTAGGTCAGTTGTTTTTAAGGTCGAACGGGTCCGGGAATATGTTCTTATCGAGAGCCTCCTCGCGCCCAAGCTGAAGCAGCCGACGCCAATGAATCTCTTTGTCGTAACGTCGTGACGCCGGATTGAACATTTCCTGCTTATAAAATCTTTTGTACTCCTTCACAATTTTGTCGACATTGACGTGTGCATTGAACCCGGCGCCACTCCCCGTCAACGTAAATGCAAAGGCATTGCCAATTCCTTTTTTCATCTTGCTGTTGATCTCATTGATCGCCCACCAACCAAATTTTCCTCC
>JBDHQG010000433.1:0-4339 GCA_039806925.1 Limisphaerales bacterium | reverse complement strand
ATTCCATCCTCGAATTCTCCCTCCGCCAGCGCGCCGTCGTCTTGCTCGGCACCGCGCTGCTGCTCGGCTTCGGACTGTGGTCCGCGCGCGAGCTGCCCATCGACGCCGTGCCGGACATCACCAGCCCGCAGGTGCAGATCAACACGGAGGTTCCCGCGCTCGCGCCCGAGGAAGCGGAGATGCTCGTCACCCGCGTGCTCGAACAAGAGCTCGCCGGCCTGCCGGGCGTCACCGAGATGCGTTCGCTCACCAAGTTCGGCCTCGCGCAAGTCACGCTCCAGTTCAAGGACAACATCGATGTCTATCGCAGCCGCCAGCTCGTCACCGAACGCGTGCAGGCCGTGCGCGATCAATTGCCGCCCGGCGCGGAGCCGCGGCTCTCGCCCATCACCACCGGCCTCGGCGAAATTTTTTACTACACGCTTGCGTGGCGCGCCGATGCCACCAACAAACCGGCCGCGCCGTTCGATCAACTGCTCCACCTCTACGAGGCGCAGGAATACATTGCCAAGCCGTTCCTCCGCGCGACGCCAGGCGTGGCGGAGATCAATTCGAGCGGCGGTCATGAACGCCAGATCGTCGTCCAGCCCGACCCGCAAAAGCTTCAGGCGGCGAACATCTCGTTCGAGGAATTCTCCGCCGTGCTCGGGCAGAACACTGACAACGCCGGCGGCGGCGTCATCAACCAGTCCGGTCGCAAGCTCATCATCCGCGCCGTGAGCAAGGCGCAGACAGTCGAGGATCTCACGAACCTGCCCGTGAAGTTCGGCGGCGGTGTGAGGCCCTTGCTCGTGAAGGATCTCGCCGAGGTCGCCATCGGATCATCCGTCCGCACTGGAGCCGCGTCGCAGAACGGCGAGGAAACCGTGCTTGGCACCGTCATGATGCTCGCGGGCGAAAACAGCCGCGTGGTCGCGCATCGCGTCGGCCAGCGCATCAAAGGACTTCAGGAGAAGCTCCCGCCCGGCATCGAAGTGCAAACGCAGTATGACCGTTCTGAACTGGTGGACCGCACCATCGCCACCGTGAAGCGCAACCTGTTTGAAGGCGCAGTGCTCGTCGTCGTCGTCTTGCTCGGCCTGCTCGGGAACTGGCGCGCGGCGCTCATCGTGGCGACGGCGATTCCGTTGTCGTTTCTCTGCGCGCTGATCGGCATGACGAAGCTGGGCGTGTCCGGAAACCTGATGAGCCTCGGCGCGGTGGACTTCGGCCTCATCATCGACGGCGCGGTGGTCATCGTGGAGAACATCGTCCGCCAGCTCGCGCACAAGCAGGCGCATCTCGGACGTCCGCTCACCGTGGAGGAACGTGTCCGCACCGTGCTGCAAGCCTCGAAACAGGTCGGCAGCCCGATGTTCTTCGGCGTGCTGATCATCACGGTGGTTTACCTGCCGATCCTCGCGCTGTCGGGCATCGAAGGAAAAATGTTCCACCCGATGGCGCTCACCGTGATGCTCGCGCTCGGCGGCGCGCTCGTGCTCGCGCTCACGTTGATGCCCGCGCTGTGCTCGCTCTTCCTCGGCGGCAACATCAGCGAGAAGGAGAACTTCGCCATCCGCTGGATCAAGTCGCTCTACGAACCGTCGTTGAATCTCGCGCTCCGCCTGCGCTGGCCCGTGGTCGGCGGTGCGGCGGCGTTGTTCATCCTGTCGGTCTTCGTTTTCACCCGGCTGGGCGCGGAATTCGTGCCGAAGCTCGACGAAGGTTCCACCACCATGATGCTCTACCGTCCGGTGGACCAGAGCATCGAGGCGTCCGTCGTGGATCAGATCGCCGTGGAGAAACTCGTTCGCGAAAAATTTCCCGAAGTGGAACGCGTCTTCTCGCGCATCGGCACGTCCGAGGTCGCCACCGATCCGATGCCGCCGAACGAGGCGGACTTCTACGTCTTTTACAAACCGCGCGATCAATGGCGCCAGGTGGACGGCCGCACTCCGACCAAGCGCGAACTGGCGGAGCTCGTCGCCGAGTCAATCAAGACGGGCTTCACGAACACCGAGACGCTCGTCGCGCAGCCCATTGAAATGCGTTTCAACGAAATGCTCGAAGGCGTCCGCGCGGATCTTTCCGTGAAACTGTTCGGACCCGACTTCAATGTCCTCGAACCGCTGGCCGAGAAGACCAAGGCGGTACTCGAAAAGATTCCCGGCGTGGCGGAAGTCGAGTTCGAGACGGATGGCCGCTCACCGATTCTCACCATCACCGTGAAACGCGAGGAACTCCTCCGCCGCAATCTCACCGCCGCCGCCGTGAACTCCGCCATCGCCACCGCGCTCGCCGGCCAGACCGTCGGCAGCCTGCCGCACGACACGCATGTCCACGAAGTCGTCGTCCGCCTGCGCGGCGAGCTGCGCGAACAGTTGGAACAGATCCGCGCGCTGCCGGTGCGCGTCGGCGAATACGGACTCGTGCCGCTGGGAACTCTCGCGGACATCCAGACCGTCGAGGCGGTGGAGCCGATCCGTCGCGACGACGGCAAACGTCGCGCCGCGCTGATGATCAACCTTCAAACGAGCAACGTCGAAGGCTGGGTCAAGGCCGCCCAGGTCGCGGTGCGTGAGCAAATTCACCTGCCGGACGGATATCTGATCGAGTTCGGCGGCCAGTTCGAGCACCTGCAGGAAGCGCGCGCCCGGCTGGCCATTGTCGTGCCCGCCGCGCTGGCGTTGATCTTCGTGCTCATCTTCGTCGCGTTCGATTCGCTGCGTCAGGCCGCGCTGGTTTACACCGGCATCCCGCTGGCGCTGACCGGCGGCATCTTCGCGCTATGGTTGCGCGACATGCCCTTCAGCATCACGGCGGCCGTCGGCTTCATCGCATTGAGCGGCGTCGCCGTGTTGAACGGCGTGGTGCTCGTGAGCTACTTCAACGAACTGCGCGAGGAAGGCCGCAGCCTGCTCGACGCGGTTCGCGAAGGCGCGATGACCCGGCTGCGTCCCGTGCTGATGACGGCCGCCGTGGCCGCGCTCGGCTTCGTGCCGATGGCGCTCTCGCACGGCGCCGGCGCGGAAGTGCAGCGCCCGCTCGCCACGGTCGTCATCGGCGGCATCATCTCCTCGACGTTTCTCACGCTCGTGTTGCTGCCCGTGCTCTATGCGTGGTTCGAGCGGAAGGGGGAGGCGAAATCCGGGTAACGCCAGTTGCCGGCAAACAACAAAGCCGGCCTCACCACGAGGCCGGCTTTGCGTGAAGCCGGGATGGTTACGCCGGAATCAGGGCTGTCTCGGCAGTACCACGCGGTAGTAACGGTTCGTGGCCCAGTTCGCGTCCGGAATCTGCATCACGAAGTTCGTGGGCCTCGCCAGGACATCCGCGAGTTTCTGCCACGATGCGGCGCCGAGGGCGTCGGTGTATTGCACGGTGTAGGTGCGGTTCGACATCGCGGCGAATTCCACCGCCGCCGAACCGGAGGCGACGCTCTGTTGCACCTTCAGGTAGCTCAGGCCGTTCGTGGGATCGGTGCCGGCAAGGTATTCGGCGCGATTGCTCATGCCGTCGTTGTCCAGATCACCGGCGGCATCGGCCACGTTGTTCGTGTCGAGGCCCAGGCCGAGCTCGACGATGTCCGGGATTCCATCGCGGTCGGAATCCGCGAGCACCGTGACGCTGAAGGTGGTCGTCGCGCCGGGCGCCTGGTTCGCGTCGTTGTAAACGACGATGCGCATCTGGAAGTTCGACGACAGGATGTTGTTGGTCAGGAGCAGCAGCGCGTCCGTGGCATTCGCCGTGATGAAGTTCGTGGCGTAGTCGCCCGAGTTGGTGTTGAAGACAAACGACCCGATGTTGCGGCGCCAGCTGTAGCCGAAGCGCCGCGGGTTGCCTGTCACCGCAACGCTGAGGGAAAAATCACTGCCGGCGGCGACGACCAGATCAGCGGGCTTCTGGACGATCACCGGCGAGATCCACGGCGTGAGCCGGGCGGCGGTGGTGGCCACGGTGTCGACCGAGTCCGTGACGAGGCAGCGGTAATCGCCTTCGCTGGCCAGCTGCACGTTGGTGACGGTGTGGGACGAGCCGGTCGCCCCGGGAATGTTCACGCCGTTAAACTGCCACTGGTAGGTCAGCCCCGGGTTGCCGCTCGACGCGGAGACGGTGAAGGTGACGTTCGTGCCGTTCGGCAGGTTCGCCGCCTTCGGATCGGGCTTGATGTAGACGCTGCGTCCGATCGGTTGTTGCAGAATCGCCGGCGGCAGCACGACGCTGAGCTGCGCGGCGGCGCTCTCGGCGCTGCCGGCGGCGTTGGCGACCAGCACGCGGTAGCTGCCGGCCTGGCTTGTCTGGAGATTGTTCAAGGTCAGTTCAGCGGTGTTCGCTCCGCTGATATTCTCGCCGTTGAACC
>JBDHQG010000432.1:0-4352 GCA_039806925.1 Limisphaerales bacterium | reverse complement strand
ATTCGGAGAACGTCCCGGCCCACTACAACCTCGCGCTCATCTACGAGCAGCTTGGTGACTCCAAGCTCGCCGCCGAACATCGCGCCCTGCACGAGCGCTACCGCGTGGACGACAACGCGCGCGACCGCGCCGTGACCATCGCTCGCCGGACAGACCGCGCCGCCGACCACGCCGCGCAGGCCATCGTGATCTATTCGTTGCAACGCGCCGGGGCTTATGGCTTGGAACCCGTGTCAGCCAAGGTGGCCTCAACACCTCCAAACCAGCCCGGCGGCTCCAATTGAATAAAGAGCTTGACGATGTGGCCACATGAGGCCACAATCAGCCCATGAAGAAAAAACCATTCAAGTACCCGCCAGTGAAGCCCGCGGATTTGGTCCTTCGCGAAACCGCGCTGGCGTTGGACGAGCCATCACGAGTGGTGAACGTTCGCGCCGCCAAAGACCAGCTTTCCAGCCTGCTGGAAGAAGCGGCGAGCGGAAACGAAGTCATCATCACCAGCGACGGCGTGCCCAAAGCCAAGCTCGTGCCCGTGCGCGGGCAGCGGCGCGTGTTTCGGGTGGATTGGGCGTTGCTCAACTCGATGCCCATGAAGGCCGGAGCGCCCAGCGCCGAGGGCATCGTGCGCGAAGACCGGGACGGCCGGTATTGAAGTATGTATCTCGATACTTCCGTCCTGCTGAAAATTTTCGTGCGCGAGCCGGACAGCGAGTTCTACGGCAAACTGACGGACGGGCAGGCCATCTGCTCGTCCGTTCTGGCGTACACGGAGTTCTGGTCGGCGCTGCTCGCGAAGGAACGTTCTGGCGGCATCACAGCGGCGCAGCGGCAGCGGATCTGGTCGGCGTTCGACCGAAACGTGCTGGAAGATCTCATCGATCTCACGCCCATGAGCCCGGCGATCTTCAAGCGCGCGAACCGCATTCTCGAACGCTGTCATCCCAAGGTTCCTCTCCGCTCACTCGACGCGTTGCATCTCGCATGCGCGGATCAAGCGCAGGACTGGCCGCTCGCCACGGGCGACAAGCGGATGCGCGATGCGGCGGAACTGCTCGGCTTTCCACTCACGCCTTTGCCGGGCTGAACTCAACCCCACGACTTCCATGTCCGACCCCAATGCCAGACGCCCGCACGACGAACAGGAGGAATTGGTCCACGCCGATGACGCCGTTGTCGGCCGCGCCTTTCAACGCTCGTTCCTCGCGCTCATCGTCATTCTCGCGCTCGGTGTCGGCGGCTTCTTTGCCCTGCGGAAGAAACCCGCCCCCAAGCCGACGCAGATGACCAGCATCACCGCGCCGACCACGCCGACGCGCACGGCGCCCGAGGTGCCGGACGCCAAGTTCACTGACGTCACCGCCGCGGCCGGGATCAACTTCGTCCACTTCAGCGGCGCGACGGGCGAAAAGCTCCTGCCCGAGACGATGGGCGGCGGCGTGGCGTTCTATGATTTCGACAATGACGGCGATGCGGACCTGCTCTTCATGAACGGCGCCGACTGGCCGTGGTCCACGAAGAAATCCGCGAAGCCGCCGACCATGGCCCTCTATCGCAACGACGGGAAAGGCAAGTTTGAAGACGTCACCGCGGGCTCGGGTCTCGACGTGAGTTTCTTCGGCATGGCCCCGGCGCTCGGTGATTTCGACAACGACGGCTTCGTCGATCTCTTCGTCACCGGCGTCGGCGGCAATCGTCTCTTCCGCAACCTCGGCTCCGGCAAGTTCTCAGACGTCACCGCCTCCTCCGGCGTGGGCGGGCTGCCGAGCGACTGGAGTTCGTGCGCGGCTTGGTTCGATTACGACAATGACGGCAAGCTCGATCTGTTCATCGGCCACTACGTGAAATGGTCGCGCGAGATCGACTTCGAAGTCGGGTTCAAGATCGACGGCACCACGCGCGCCTACGGCCAGCCGATGAGTTTCCAGGGCGCGTTCCCGGCGCTCTATCGCAACGACGGCGGCGGCAAGTTCACCGATGTCTCCGCCAAGAGCGGCGTTCAGGTGAAGAACACTTCGACCGGCGTGCCGGTGGCCAAGACGCTCGGCGTCGCGCCCGTCGATTTGAACAACGACGGCTGGATGGACTTCATCGTCGCGAACGACACCGTGCAGAATTTCGTCTTCACCAACGCGCACGACGGCACGTTCAAAGAGATCGGCGCGCTCTCCGGCTTGGCGTTTGATGCGAACGGCCAGACGCGTGGCGCGATGGGCATCGACACCGCCCGCTACCGCAACGACGGCGCGCTCGGCATCGGCATCGGGAACTTCGCGAACGAAATGACCGCGATGTACGTTTCGCAGCGCGACGCGTGCAGCTTCGTCGATGAGGCGATTCAGGAAGGCGTCGGACCCGCGAGCCGTCTGCTGCTGAAGTTCGGCCTCTTCTTCTTCGACTACGACCTCGACGGGCGCCTCGACCTGCTGACCTCGAACGGCCATCTCGAAGAAGAGATCGCGAAGATTCAGGCGAGCCAGAAGTATCACCAGCCCGCGCAGCTGTTCTGGAATCACGGCGCCGGATTCTCCGTCGTGCCGCCCGCGAAGGTAGGCGCGGACCTCTTCAAGCCCATCGCCGGACGCGGCTCCGCTTACGCAGACATCGACGGCGACGGCGACCTCGATGTGGTGCTCGCGCAGGTCAACGGCGCGCCGCTGCTCCTGCGCAACGATCAGAACCTCGGCCACCATTTCCTGCGCCTGAAACTCGTCGGCACGAAAGCCAACCGCGACGCCATCGGCGCGTGGGTGAAAGTCCGCCGCGGCAACGAAACCCTCGCGGCCCAGGTCATGCCGACGCGCAGCTACTTCTCGCAATCCGAGTTCCCCGTCACCATCGGCCTCGGCAAGGCGACGACGTTCGACGACATCGAAATCACCTGGCCCGGCGGCGAGAAACAGAAAGTCACCAACGCGAAGCCGGACGGGGTGACGGTCATCGAGCAGGCGCGGTGATGTTTTGACCCGCGAAACACGCCAAAGAACGCGAAAGAAGACGGAACTGAAAAAGTCAGCCTTTATCCTCAATCCGCATTCGCTCTTTTCCCTTTTGCGCATTTAGCGTGTTTGGCGGACTCATCATCCGTCCCATCGCTTCAATGACGAATCCCTGCTTGCCGCAAATCCCTGCCTCCGCCTAGCCTCGGGTCAAAGCTTTTGATCCATGACCACGACCAATCGTTTCCTCACCTGCCTTCTCTCCGCGCTGCTGCTCAGCTTCAGCGCGTGCAATAAACCTGCTGACACCGCCGCTCCGCAGTCCACCGGCAACGTCCAGCCCGCCACCGGCAAGAAGAAGAAAATCGCCTACGTCACCAACGGCGTCGATCCGTTCTGGAACACCGCCGCCGCTGGCGTGCGCGCGGCGGAAAAGGAATTCGGCGTCGAGTGCGAAGTCCTCATGCCGCCGAAAGGCGCCGTGGATCAGAAACGCATGGTCGAGGGCCTGCTCGCGCGCGGTGTGGACGGCATCGCCATCAGCCCCGTGGACGCGAAGAACCAGGTTGATCTCATCAACGAAGCCGCCGCGCGTTGCCCAGTCATCACGCACGATTCCGACGCACCGGACAGCAAGCGCCTCTGCTTCGTCGGCATGGACAACTACAAGGCTGGCCGCGCCGCCGGTCGCCTCGTGAAGGAAGCGCTCCCCGATGGCGGCAAGGTGATGATCTTCGTCGGCCGCCTCGAACAACTCAACGCGCAGCAACGTCGCCAGGGCGTCATCGATGAATTGCTCGACCGCCCGGTGCAATCCCTCGACAAGCTGACCATCGACCCGCCGGGCAAGGCGCTTGCCGGCGGCAAATACACCGTGGCCGACACGCGCACCGACAACTTCGACTACGCCCGCGCCAAGGCCAACGCGCAGGACGCCATGGCCAGCACGCCGGACCTCGCCTGCATGGTCGGCCTCTTCGCCTACAACGCGCCGCTCTGCCTCGAAGCCGCGAAGGAAGCGGGCAAGGCCGGCAAGATCAAGATCGTCAGCTTCGACGAGGCGAACGCCGTGCTCCAGGGCATCATCGATGGACAAGTCCACGGCACCGTGAGCCAGCAGCCCTATTACTACGGCTACGAATCAGTGCGCATCCTCGCGAAGCTGTCCAGCGGCGATAAGTCCGCGATCCCGGCCGGCGGCTTCCACGAAGTTTCGAGCGTCGAAGTCCGCAAAGCCAACGTGGAAAAGTTTTGGGCCGACCTGAAGAAGATGCAGGAGCCGGGGAAGTAAGACCTGGCCTTGCCCCGATTTGGTGGACAGGAGTTGGGTGAGTGTGTGAGCTGGAAAGCAAGCACATGAACGACAAAGCAAAAGCCAAATACAGGCGGTACGACGAAGCCTTCAAACGCGAGGCG
>JBDHQG010000431.1:0-4355 GCA_039806925.1 Limisphaerales bacterium | reverse complement strand
TGTGGTCATTGATTGGAACGTGGGTGGCATCCTGCAAAGCGCCACCAACGTGGCTGGAGTCTACGTCGATGTGCCCGGTGCCATCGCGCCGCCATACGCAACTCTGCTGCCGGCCCGGCCAACCTTCTGGCGGGTGCGGCGGTGAACTGAAAGCACGCAACGCGGAAGGGCCACCGAAAGGTGGCCCTTTCCTTGTACACGACACACCGGCTTTATGATCGACAGTCTGGCCTCTTCCCATGCCGGCTGTCTTAACCGGAACGTTGCCGTTGAAAAGCAGGACAGACATCCAGCCTAATTCGCATGTCAGCGGGTAATGGGAAAGGATGATTCGCTGAGTCAAACCGTTTGATATTCGCGTTGGTGAACTTCCGGTCAAGTGACGACGTGCCCTCGTCACCAACCGGCGCCGCGCAGTCCTGAATTCAAAGGAATCGTTGCCCGCCGATTTGTTTTCCGCTTTCATCCGCCCGTGATGCATGCAGGTGGGTGGAACAAACATTGGATACAAGATCTGACTGGTGCAGGGCTGGCCATTGCGATTGGTCTGGGCGTTCTGTCGGTTCCTTTGCTTTCGTCCTGGTTTGAAAGGTGGAGCTACGATCTCTCGTATCCGTTTCGTCCCGAAATTGCAGTGGATGGCGTCGTGATCGTATCCGCGACCGATGCTTCACGGCTCGCGCCGGAGCAAGCAAATGGCCGGCAATGGGACCGACAGCTGCACGCGGAACTTCTCGACCGCCTGATCGCACGCGGGGCCCGGGCCGTGGTGTTCACGTCCGTTTTCTCCGAAAGCTCTCCCACCAATTCCAGCGACCCAATTTTTGCGCAGGCGCTGCGTCGCGCGCGCGGCAAGGTTCTGCTGGCGGCCTCCACAGAGAACGGCACGATGCAGCTGCCCGCTCCCGACCTGGCTGCGGCGGCGCCGTGGGGCCTGCTGACGGCGGGCGACAGCGACGGCGTGGTGCGAAGACATCCGCCCTCCGGCGGACATCCGACACTGGCTTTGCGGCTGGTGCAATTGCTCGATCGAACCTTTACGAATGCGGCGACACCACGCTGGATCAATTACTACGCTTCTTCACCGGAAATTCCGGAGGTGACGTATGAACAGGTGCTTCGCGGCGCCGAGCCGCCGGGCGTGTTCAAGGGCAAGATAGTTGTGATCGGGCCAACCGCGATGAAGCCGGAACTCTCCTCCACGCCTTACACGCTCTGGACCGGACGCCGCATCAGCCGGGCGGAGGTCGAAGCCACGGCGTTTCTAAACTGCTGGCGGCGCGATTGGTGGTTTCGCCTTCCGCTGCGGTATGAAGCGGCATTCATCGCCATCGTCGGTGGATTCCTTGGTCTCGCGTTCATGGGGAAACGACGCAACCCCTCCTTGGTTTTTGCCGGGGCCGCCATCCTTTCGATGTTTGCGTTGAACCTCCTGCTGGCCGCCCAAATTCGGCTCTGGTTCCCATGGCTGGTCATCGCCGGGGCGCAGATCCCAGCGGCGTTCGGCTGGGCACGGTTTTGCGAAGCGATGGATCGCCGCCGCGAACCCCAGCCCGCCATCGCACCTTCGCCCGGCGGCTTCGATCCGGACGCCACCACGCTTCCGGCGTCGCCCGCGGAACGATCGATCTCGCCGCCGCATCCCGCTGCGGGGGATATGCCGGTGATTCCGGATCACACCGTCGTGAAGCGCATTGGTCGCGGCGCTTATGGCGAAGTCTGGCTGGCGCGCGATGTCATCGGGCGATTCCACGCGGTGAAAGTTCTGAAGGCGCGGAGCTTCCCGCTTCGTTCGCCTTACGAGAGGGAGTTCAAGGGCATCGAACGATTCGCGTCGGTGTCGCGCGGCCATCCGGGCCTCGTGCAAGTGCTGCACGTCGGACGGAACGACGAGGGCGGATACTTCTTCTACATCATGGAACTGGCCGATGACGCCGAGTCGACCGGACCTGTCGTACCGGAACGATACGTCCCCAAGACACTCGCCAGCGAACTCACGCGACGCGGGCATTTGTCCGTTCGCGAATCCGTGGAGATCTGCCTCGCGCTCTGTTCTGCGCTCCAGCACCTCCACGAGAGGCAGTTGGTCCATCGCGACATCAAACCCGCCAACATCATCTTCGTGGAAGGCCGCGTGAAGATTGCGGACATCGGGCTGGTCGCCCAGATTGTGAACGAGCCGGGTGCCATGACGCGTCTCGGAACGGAAGGTTATCTCGCGCCCGAAGGCCCGGGAACGCCGCTGGCCGACGTGTACGCACTGGGCAAGGTGCTTTACGAAATCAGCATGGGCCGCGACCGCTGGCAGTTCCCCGAACTTCCAACAACGATCGGCCTGCGACCGGATCAGGCGGATCTTCGACGACTGCACGAAATCATCCTCACCGCCTGTGAGGACGATCCCGCCCGCCGTTATCAATCCGCCCGCGCCATGCAGGAAGCCCTGACGCGGCTGCGGCCCGCGTAGCTCGCCATGCGCCAGCTCACATTCATTGCGACAGTGGCGAACGCCCCCGCCCCGGTGTAGCTTCGATACAACACAATGGACGCAAAGGATGACTTCAAGGAGCCTGATATTTCGGCGGCAAACGCGCGATTCGGTGCCACGCCGTGGACCGAAGTCACGCTTGCCCAACAGTGCGCGTCGCAGGCCGGACGTTCCGCGTTGGAACGGCTTTGCCAGCTTTACTGGTATCCGGTTTACGCGCACATCCGCCGGAGCGGACACTCCCCGCATGACGCCGAGGATCTCACCCAGGACTTCTTCGCGCTGTTGATCGAGAAGAATTATCTCGGCGCGGCGGATCGGCGGCGTGGGCGTTTTCGCTCCTTCCTTCTCGTCGCGGTGAACCGCTTTCTCGTGAATGCCTACCATCGAGAACAGGCTCTCAAGCGTGGCGGTGGCCAGACGTTTGTGAGCATCGACCAGCAGGCCGCGGAGAGTTGGCTGGAATCCGAAGCCGCCAACGGGCTGTCGCCCGACCAAAGTTTCGACCGGAGCTGGGCTCGCAACGTTTTGGAGCACGCCCTGGCGCGGGCGCGGGCGGATTACGCCGGGCGGGGCCAGGCAGACCTCTTTGAAGCGCTCAGGGAATTCGCCACCGGCGATACCGAACACCGCGACTACACGGATGCCGCGGCCCGACTAGGTATGACTTCTGGCGCAGTGGCCGTAGCCGTGCATCGGCTGAGACAACGCTACCGCGAACTGCTGCTGGCCGAAGTGCAGTCCACCATCGCCAATCCCGATCACGCCGAGGCTGAATTGCGCCATCTCGTCAGCGCCTTGCAGGGCTGAGGAGAAGAGCGTCTAAGCGGCTGCGCATCGTTCTGCCCAAGGCAGAATCACCTGTCCAATCCCCAGCCAAAGTCCTCTGTAATACTTTCCGACCGTTCTTGAAGTAAGAGGTGAAACGAATTCTGCCGGGCATGCCAAAGGTGGGAAGTCGGGCGTCCGGCCGGTGAAACGAAACAGGTGAAACCACGGACGTCCGACCGAACCGCTGGACAGCTCGAAGGCACCCAATGAACAGCATGGACCAAATTACTGCACCCGGGACCGGACGGGAAACACATGAAACTTCCGATTGTTGTGTCCGACCCTGTCTACAACCAGCCGTACCTATGAAGCCGAACTCAACCCATCGATCGTTCCGTCGCATGAACCAGTCCACCATGAACACGAGGGCATCGAACCCGAAGATTCGTCAGAAACGCGCGGAAGGATTCACCTTCGTCGAATTGCTTGCAGTGCTGGGAACCGTGGCGTTGCTGCTGGCGATGACCGTGCCGTTGCTGGCCGGAAACCGCGCGAACTCCGACCGCGCCGTCTGCCAGAGCAACCTGCGGCAGATTGGACGCGCATTCTCAATGTGGGCAGATGATCACGGAGGAAAATTTCCGTTCGGAACACCTGTCGCAGAGGGCGGGGTTTCTGACCATGTACTGGGTAATAACGCGTGGTTCCAATTCTTTGTCATCAGGGCTGAGCTAGGCACTCCGAGAATCTTGGCGTGCCCCAGCGATCCGGAAAAGAAGCCTGCCATGAACTGGACCACATCCACCAACGGCGGTTTCAATGCTCCCCGGGCGCGCAATGGCGCGACCAGCTATCTTCTGCCATTGGGTTCTCTTCAGGCTCCGCGCGGTTTGTTGAGCCTGGATCGGAACGTAACTCCGACTTCTCCCAATTCAGGAGGATGCTCGGGCGGCTATCAAGGAGTGCCAATGCTGGACTACACTTCGCCGATCCTCGACTGGAACGAACAGTTGCACAACAAGTCAGGGAATCTCCTTTTCAACGACGGCAGCGTCGCAGTGGGTGGACAAAACGAGCTGAAGGCAGCTGTCAGAAA
>JBDHQG010000430.1:0-4359 GCA_039806925.1 Limisphaerales bacterium | reverse complement strand
CAGGAGAGACGAATCTTGCCGAGGATTTCGCAGGCGTTGAGCCATTGATCGGCGGCGAAGAGAATGAGATCGCCTTCCTGAATGGAGAGCTTCGTCGTGAGCGCGGCTTTTTCGGCTTCGCTGAAGAACTTCACGATGGGCGATTTCCATTCACCGTTCTCGACCTTGATGTAGGCGAGACCTTTCGCGCCGAAACCTTTCGCGGTCTCGGTCATCGTTTCGATCTGACCCTGCGTCGCGCCGGCGAGGCCGCGCGCGTTGATGGCCTTCACGACGCCGCCGCTGGCGATGGCGCCGCTGAATACTTTGAACGTGCTCGCGCGGAATTCCTCGGTGAAGTCCACGAGCTCCATGCCGAAGCGCGTGTCCGGCTTGTCGATGCCCCAGCGGTTGAGCGCTTCCTCAAAGCTGATGCGCTTGAAGGGCGTGGGGACATCGATGTTCAGCGCGGTCTTCCACACCTTCTTCAACAGTCCTTCGATGAGCGCGTAGATGTCTTCGCGGTCGATGAACGACATCTCGATGTCGACTTGCGTGAACTCGGGCTGGCGGTCGGCGCGGAGATCTTCGTCGCGATAGCAGCGGGCGAGCTGGAAGTAGCGTTCCACGCCGCTGACCATGAGGATCTGCTTGAACTGCTGCGGCGACTGCGGCAGGGCGTAGAACGTGCCGGGATCGCGGCGGTTCGGGACGAGGAATTCGCGCGCGCCTTCGGGCGTGGACTTGAAGAGCGTGGGTGTCTCGACTTCGAGGAAGCCTTGTTCGTCCATGAAGCTGCGCGTCGCGATGGCGACCTTGGAGCGGAGGCGCAGGTTGCGAATCATCTCCGGGCGGCGCAGGTCGAGGTAACGATATTGGAGGCGCAGCTCCTCGTTGACCTTGTTCGCGACTTCCGGGTCATCGACGGGGAAGGGGAGAATCTCGGCGTTGTTGAGAACGGTAAAACCTTTGACGAGCACTTCGACCTGGCCGGTCGGAATCTTGTCGTTGTTCGTGCCGGTCGGCCGCACGCGCACCTTGCCGCTGATCTCGATGACGGATTCGCTGTGCAGATGGGTGGCAACCTCGAAGACTTCCTTCGGCAAATCGGCGGGATCGAAGACGGTCTGCGTGCGGCCTTCGCGGTCGCGCAGGTCGATGAAGAGGAGACCGCCGAGGTCGCGGCGGGAATGGACCCAGCCGGTCAAAGTCACAGTTTGTCCGGCGTGTTCGGCGCGGAGCTCGTTGCAATGATGCGTGCGTTTCATGTCGTCGATTCCCCGTCTGGCGGCGTGTTTGGGGCCGTCCCGAGGGAGGCGGAGTGTGGCGCGGCAGGAGCCTGAATTCAAAGCAAAAGTAAGCGCGGAGGCGGTGTCGGGGCGCGATTAAAAGTGGGTGAGATGAGACTGGAACGGGTTTCAAAATTCCGTTCTGAACGCAGCCGCCGACGTGAGGAGACGGAAACCTTGGGCGTTCGGAAACTCTCTGCCTCGTCACCTCGGCGGCTGCGAATGTTGAAACCGCTTCTAGTAATCCTTCCGCGGTTCTCCGGCGGGCGGCGTGTTCAGCAGGGCTTCCAGCCGTTTGCGCAGCTCGCCGAGCTCCTTCGACTTGAAGGACTGCTTGGTCTTTTCCAGGACGGCAATCGTTTCTTCGAGCGCCCGGTGCAGCGTGACCTGCTCAAGCACCTTGCGCTGCGAGGCGGGCGCGGCGATGGCTTCCGTGAATTTCTTCAGGTCGACGAGGACGGAGAGGATGTTCGAGAGCGTCGAGTTGAGATACGACTCGATGGTGGCCGTGGGGGCGCCGTTGGGCTGGTTGCGGAGCACGTCCTCGATCTGCGCGAGATCACGCGCCCATGTTTCGATCTTCGAGCGGTTGGAGGATACGGCGCGGTAGGCGCGGTAGTTCGCGATGGCCTGTTCCGAGAGCGTCAGCAGCTCCTCGGCGTCGCACGGTTTCACCAGGTAGGCGGCGACGCGAAGGCGGACGGAGCGGGCGGCGGATTGCACCGAGGGATGGCCGGTGAGCAGGATGACGGGCAGGGCGGCGGCGATCTCGGGAAGTTTTTCCACGAATTCCAGCCCGGCGTTGCCCGGCATGTTGATATCGGAGATCAGCAGTTCGAAATCGGCGTCGCGAAGCTTCTCGGTTGCCGTGGAACTGTCCCGCGCGCTCTCGCAGTCGAAGCCCTGCCGGCGCAAAAACGCCGTCGTGGCCGTGCGAAACGCCTCATCGTCGTCCGCGATGAGAACGCGCCCTCTGGTTGTTTTTTGATCCACCATGCGTTCTGGATATTGACGGGTTGGACGCCTGTCGCAATTCCTTTTCGGAACTTTTTTGTCGCGTGTTTCAACTTTTTTTGATGCTCCCTTCCGGCGGATCGGGACAATGTGCGCATGATTTCTCTTCCAATCCTGCGGGCGGGCGGCGAAGCGGCGCGGCCGATTGAGCTGCGCGCCGGGCCTTTGACGCTGTCCTTCGAGCCGGAGACGGCGTTCTTGCGCCACATCCGGCTGGGGGATCACGAGGTGTTGCGGGCGGTGTACGCGGCGGTTCGCGATCACGACTGGGCGACGGTGCGGCCGAAGATTTCCCTTCGCCAGCGGGAGATTGGCGAGAAGTCGTTCACGCTGGCCTTCGACGCCCTCTGCCAGAAAGGCGCCGTGGATTATCGCTGGAGTGGCACGGTGACGGGTGACGCGAACGGAACGATTCGTTTCACGTTCAGCGGCGAGTCGCACTCGGACTTTCAGCGGAACCGGATCGGCATCTGCATCCTGCATCCCATCGCGGAATGCTCGGGCAAGGCGGTGACCGTGCAGCACACGGACGGCACCTCCGAACAGGGCGCGTTCCCGAAGGAGATTTCTCCGCACCAACCGTTCTTCGACATCCGGTCGCTTGGCTACGAGGTTGTGAACACCGGCATCACGGCGAAGATCGACGTCGAGGGCGATGTGTTCGAGATGGAGGATCAGCGCAACTGGAGCGACGCCTCATTCAAGACGTATTGCACGCCGCAGGCACGGCCGAAGCCGCACGCGGTGAAGAAGGGCGACCGCGTCGGGCAATCGATGACGCTGTCGCTCGGCGGCAAGGTGCGGCCGATTCTGCCGGTGAACGTCGGACGCCCGCCGCAGCTGTCGATTGCCACGACGCCGGTGTTTCCGCTGCCGCCGATTGGCCTGTGCGCGGCGAGCCACCAGCGTCCGCTGAGCGCGCGGGAGATCGAGCGGTTGAAGGCGCTGCGCCTCGCGCATCTCCGGGTGGATTTGAATCTCAGTGACGCCAGCTATCCGGCTGTGTTGGAGCGCGTGGCCGATGAGGCGGCGCAGATCGGCGCGGGCTTGCACCTCGCGCTGGGCTTCGGGGCGGACGTGGAGGCGCAGGCGACGGCGTTGCTCGCGCATCTTCGGCGCATCCAGCCGCGTGTGCTGCAATGGATCGTGCTGCACGAATCGCAGAACCCCGCGGGCGAAGCGACGGTGCAACGCGCGCGCGGCGTGTTGCAGTCCTACGCGCCGAACGTTTTGTTCGCCGCCGGCACGCGGGATTTTTTCACGGAGATCAACCGGGATCGCCCGCCGGCGGGCGCCGCGTCATCGGTCTGTTACTCGAACAACCCGCAGGTCCACGCGTTCGACGAGCTGACGATGATCGAGAATCTCGCCGGCCAGTCCTTCAACGTGGAAACGGCGCGGACCTTTACGGCGCGACCCGTGGTGGTGTCGCCCATCACGCTGCGCATTCGCGGCAATGCCAATGCCGCGGCGGAGAAACCCGGTCTCGCGGAGCTTCCCGGCGATGTGGATGCGCGCCAGATGTCGCTCTTCGGCGCGGGCTGGACGATGGGCAGCATCGCGCGTCTGGCGACGACGGGTTTCGTTCACAGCCTGACGTATTTCGAGACGACGGGCTGGCGTGGCGTGATGGAAACGGAGTCGGGCTCGCTGTTGCCGGCGGCGTTTCCGTCCGAGCCCGGCATGGTGTTCCCGCTGTATCATGTGTTCGCGGACATCGCGGAGTTTGGAGACTGCCAGGTATATCCGACGCACTCGACGCATCCGTTGCTCGCGGACGGCCTGACGCTGCGTGACGCCTCGGGACGACGGCGCGTGCTGGTGGCGAACTTCACGCGCGACGAGCAGTTGCTGAAGATCAAGAGCGGCTCGGGAACGGCGCGCGTGCGTTATCTCGACGAGACGAATGCGCTGGAGGCGATGCGGAACCCCGAGGCGTATCGTCAACGCGCGGGAACAGTCGTCGAAGCCGCGGGCGGCAAGGTGGAGTTGAAGCTTCTGCCCTACGCCGTGGCGTGCGTGGATTTGGACTGACGGCGGGTGAAACGCCGCCCCGGGTTTCGTCAGGGTTTAATTG
>JBDHQG010000429.1:0-4368 GCA_039806925.1 Limisphaerales bacterium | reverse complement strand
CGCCACAACTGGTATCTGGTCGATTGGGACGGCAAGCCGACATTGTGGGGCCGGTGGAATCCGGAGTACGTGAACTGGTTCCCGCCATCCATTGTTGATCGGAAGCTGAACAGCGTGGAGATCATCGCCGGGTTGCAGTTTGCCTACAAGGCGACGGGCAGGGAGCTCTACAAGGAGAAAGCCTTCGAGCTGCTCTACCGGCACGGTTATCTCACGAACATCACGAACAGCGTGAAGCTCGTCGCGCCGACGCCCGGATTCATGCACGAGGGAAACGACATGGGCGACGAATGGAATCATTCGGACGATCAGCTGGCGTTCGACACCTACTGGACGTTACACCAGTTCGCGTTCAACGAATCGTTGCGAAAGATGTACGCCGCCGTCGTGCGGGATCATTTCGAGCTGGAGAAGCACGAGCGCATTCCCATCTGGAACTTTGTGCTGGCCTCGACGGGCGCGAGGGAGTTCGACGTGGACGGCGCGTTGTGGACGCTGCGCCGGTTCCCGCTCGACCTGATCAGCTGGTCGGTGAAGAACTCGCACCGCGAAGACATCACGAAGCTACCAAAGAATTTTCGCAGTCAGGAGTTGGCGGAGTTGTTACCGCCGGGCGAGCGCCGCATGTCGCGCTGGAACTCACATCCCTTCGATATGGATGGCGGCGAGGGCGGGCAGATCGAGTACGCGGGCGACGAGTTCCTGCTGCCGTACTGGATGGGCCGTTACGTGAAGGCGATTCGGTGATGAGTCGCCGTACTACAATCAAGCAGGTCCAAGCCGGGTGAGAAGGATTGCGGAGCGCGAGCCGTCCCGGCTCGCAGCGCGTCGCCACGAAGGAAATTGCTCGAATCCCGCCACAATTCTCTCCGGCTCCACCCGCTGCGACCGGGGACCGGTCGCGGTCCGTGCGGTGGGCGATATGGAGTTTGAAGCGGCGTGAACGCCGCGCCCGGGAGCGCGGGCTTCAGCCTGCTTCAGCGTTCCAGCCAGAGGCGATCTGAAGAATTTTTTACTCGGAAACTTCCTCGACGAGCGCCGGGGTTTTGCGGGCTCGTTGGCCCCACTTGATCTCCGGCACGAGCAGCAGGGTGGCGAGCAGGATGAGTCCGGCGCTGAGTCCCGCGAGCACGCCGAGCGAGACTTTCGCGGCGAAGTAGAACGCGAAGAGCGGTGCCGCCACGCCGCGCACGCCGGTGAGGAAGGTATGCACGGACATGTAGTCCGCGACGCGGCCGGGCGGCGCGAACTTCGTGACCCACAGGCTCCACGCGACGTCGCCGCCGGCATTCGAGATGCCGAAGACGATGGCGCCGGTGACGAGCCCTGCGAAGGAGTTGCTGGTGAAGAAAGTGAAGATGCCGATGGCGAACCCGACGTTGAGCGTGACGCGCAACGCGAAGAAGTTCATGTGGTCGAAGAGGTGGCCCCACACGGGACTGAGCACGAGCCGGGCGAGATTGGGGATCACGCCGGTGACGAGCGCGATGGTGCCGACGGCGACGGCCTGGTTGTATTTTGGGTTGGCCAGGTATTCGACGCGGAGGGGGAGCATCATCAGGTTCGCGAAGCCCATGAGCATCCAGCAGATCAACGTGCGGCGGAACAAGGCGTCATCGCGCAGGAAACGCATGGCGCGGAATGGATGCGCCCCGCCGTCGGAGGGAATCGGCTGCGTCGGGCAGCGCGAGAGGCAGAAGCTCGCCACCGCCAGCGCGCCGCCGAAGACGAGGAGCAGCCAGCGGTATTGATCGATGTGGCCGTCGAGCGCGTCGCCGGCCAGCTTGCTGAAGCCCGCCGCCATCGCGATGCGGACCATGATGGTGCGGGAGAAGAGCCGCCCGCGTTCCTTTTCCGGGTAGTTGTCCTGATACATCTGCGTGAGCAGTGGAATCACCGCGGCGGAGGTGGCCATGCCGATGACGCTGCCCAGGATAAACGCGGGGAGGGTGGGGAGCGTCGTGGCAAACAGGAAACCCGCGGCTCCGACGGCGAGGATGCGCGAGGCCGCGCGCCCGGTGGGCCAGCCGCGCGAGGTGACAAGCGAGACGACGAGCGGGGAGATCAGCAGGCCGAGGCTGCCTGCTCCGGCCACGATGCCCTTGGCGACGGAGCCGGCGGCGAATTGCTTGACCGCGATGGTGAGGAGGAAGGTGCTGCCGGCGGTTTCGATGATGCCGGCGGCGGCGGAACGCCAGAGTTCGTAGAGGTAGGTCGTTCGGGTTCGGCTGGCCGGCGCGCTGTCTGACATTTACGCCGGCAGCGTAGGGCCGGCGGGCGGGGGCGGCAAAGAGATTTGCGCCATCGTCGCGTTGGGGGCGGCTGGAAGTCAGCTTTCGAGGCGGAAGGACTGGCCCTGCGAGGTGGGGTGCGCGGGAAGATAGATGGTGAAGACGGTGCCCTGGCCGACCTTGCTGTGGACATGCACCGCGCCGCGCGATTCCTTCAACAGCCGGTGGACGATGCAAAGGCCGAGGCCGGTGCCCTGCGAGCGGGGTTGGGTGGTGAAGTAGGGTTCAAAAATCTTCGGCATGATGTCCGGGGCGATGCCCGGGCCGTTGTCCTGCACGGAGAGGGCGAGCAGGGGGGCGGTGTTCTTGAATTCCTCCCGGTTGATGAACCGATCCTCCGCGCTGTCGGTGAACATGTTGAGGTCGAGGGGCTGTTGATGAAGCTGGCCTCGAATCTCGACGCGATGATGCTGGGGCGTACACTGGAAGGCGTTGAGGGTGAGGTTGAGCAGAATCTGAATGAGATCGGTGCCGTGGGCGGGGACGGCCACGTCTTCGGTGAGCGGGTGGATGAGCAGCTGGTTGTTCCGGGCGCAGGGATGGACGCGGAGGAGCTCGCCGAGGTCGCCAAGGATTTGATTCACCCAGACGCGCGCGTTGTCGTTGGGATTCTGGCGCAGGAAGCTGAGATAGCGGCGGGAGATCTCGATGCAGTTGGTGACCTGCCGCGTGATGCGCTTGAGCCGGTCCTTGACCGTTTCCAGGTCTTCGTTCTCCACGCGGGTGGAGTCACCGATGCGCTGGTTGATGATCTGGAGCAGGCCGGAGATGATGGTGAGCGGGCCGTTGATGTCATGGATGATGCTCGCGTAAATCTCGCCGCGGGTGCGGACGATTTCCTCCTCCATGCGGAGCTGCTGGAGTTCGTCCTGCAGCTGCACCAGCTTCTCGCCGTTGTTGCGCACCTCGCTGCCGAGGGAGCGGCGTTCGAGCGCACCGGTCACGGCGGCGCGCATGGTGGCGAGGTCGAAGGGCTTGTTGATGTAATCGCAGGCCCGCAGGCGCAGCGCCTGGCGCATGGTTTCCGTGGTTTCAAACGCGGTCATCATCACGGCCTCGATGTTGGGGTCGAGGTAACGGAGGCGTTCGAGGACCTCTATGCCGGACATGCCCGCCATGCGAATGTCGAGCACGGCCACGTCAATCTGGTTGTTCCGGGCGATCTCGATCGCCGTGGGGCCGTCGTCCGCCATGAGGACATCGAACTGGTCGCCGAAGACGACCTTGAGCGACATGCGCGGGCCTTCCTCGTCGTCGACGATCAGGAGCTTGGGTCTGGCCGGCTGCGGTGGGGCTGATGGCAACTCATCGCTGAGCGGGGTTACCAGTGGCAGGGGGGATGGCATGGGTTGGGAGGCGCGGTTGCGATCTGTCGGGTTCAGCCGCAGTGGGGCACGGCTGGAAGCAGGCGGGGTCGCACGGGTTTTGGGGTTGGCTGCGATCCGGATGCGCGGTGCGGTCCGGCAGCCAAGGGCGCTGATCTCCGTTCAGCGAGTTGGGCAAGGCAAACCCCTCCTGGGTTCTCTCGTCAGACATTTTCCCCAAACGAGAGCGTTTCACTCCTTCCGAAATCCATGAAATGCCGGCCTGGCGACAGACTTCGTGTCTCCGTCCCCTTTGCAACGGACAGGTAATGGGCGAAACAGGCTGATGAAGAAGGGAGGATAAACCCCTCGCCTGGGCCTGCGAACCCACGGCCCGGGGCGCAAGACAACAAAACGAGCCAAGCCGGTAGCTTTCAGCCAATCCGACTGATGCTACCTGATGCCAAACCAGTCTTTGACGAGCGGCGGATGCGAAGGCTCGAACATCTGCCTCTGCAGTACGCGACAACGCTTTAAAGTCCATTTCTCAGAGCTGTGCTACGACTGAACGCGGAAACCATTACTCAAATGTAATGTTTGCGACAAGACTTATTCGCAGCCGGGCAACCGGCCATCCTGGCTGGAGTTGCCCGCTCTCAGCCGGAACGATGCAGTAGGAAATCGCGAACTGAGGTCTGCCGTGCCGGTAGGACAGCGCTTCCAGCCTGTCCACGAGTTCACCAACGCGAACACCAAAGGGTTTGGCCAAACGA
>JBDHQG010000013.1:0-18624 GCA_039806925.1 Limisphaerales bacterium | reverse complement strand
TTAACTCGCAGCCAAACCTCTTGAACGAACCAACAGACCTGTTATGAACACCACGCCTCAGGGGGCGGGTGATTTTGAACCCGCGAATGGGTGGGTGATTTTAACCCGCGAAATGACAGCGATGAGCGCACGAGTCGGGAGCGATAGCGTTGCCGCCGTCGTCCGTGGCCACCACTGCGATGGGATCGGACAGCGCGAAATCCGTGACCGTGTCCGTGAGGCCCGGCAGCGGGTCGCCGAGTTGAACAACGGGGTACAAACCTGAGACGACGGGTTGCAAGGCTCTATCCACATCCACACGGATGGCCCAAAGACCTTTGTTGGCGGAGAAGGCATTAGAACCCGAACCAGGCGCGTTGGGCGTGGCAGAAAAGCAGACGGTGATTGAGTCCTCTGCGATGCCATCTACCGGATCGCCTTGAGGAAAGTGAACGACGCCGACCTTGGCGTCCGCATCAAAGGAGTCGAAGTAGAGTTTGTTGGTGTTGGCGTCGTAACCAAGCTCGGCCGTCGGCCCGTTGGCGGAAGCGTTTTCGCCAGCCAGTCGCAAAATCATGCGCGGTCCCGATGGGTTGGCGGGATTCGTAATGCTGAGGAAGAGTCCCGGACCATTTCCCCGATCTCCAACGAACGCGACGACCATTCCGTTATCGCTGAGTCCCGGAGCCTGGCCAATCCGTGTGAAGCTGGCCGCGCCCGCCACGGCTTGAACGGGAGAGGCGAAGCCGGGGCTGTAGAGCAAAATGGGCGAGTTTGGCTGTCCACCGACACGGGCAACGATGTGCCCGCTGTTCGCGAGAACCGGTCTGAACTCGGGCAGAAGGCTGAAGGTCTGGTACGGCGTGATGGAAAACGCGTCGGTTGTTTTCGGGACCGGATAGTGGTCCTGCACTGTGAAATGATAGGACCGCTGACCTGAATCTTGAATCACCAGACCGAGGTAAGCCACCTGGTCTGAATCGTTCAAACTTACCGGGCCAAGGATGTCATCGAAGGCTTCGTCCCGAAACCGTTTGGTGAAGGGGCAATCGCCGAACGGCAGGCAGGGGTTGATCGTAACGGTTCGCCGTGCGGTCGTGCCTTGAGCGATGTCTGCTGAAGCGTAGGAGATACCACCACCCAAGCCAGTAGGACCGTAGCGTCGCACATTGGCACTGGTGATTCCGGCTCCGACAGCGCGAAAATTCACTGCGACCTTGTTCTTGTTATTCAATGATACTGAGCCAAAATCGCCCACGGTCTTTTCAACGAGTTTGTGGAAAACAGGTGTTGCGTTGTCCAGATTGGCAATAAAGACGGCCTCGCTCCCGCCAGCACCTTCGGCGATGAAGGCGACACGATTACTGTCATTGATGGAGACGAGTCGCTTGAAGCTCTGGACGGGGAAACCGTCGATGGTGTCGCCGCTTTTGGCGACGATTTTGTAGTCGTAGAAGGGGCTGGCGGAGGCGGGGGATGAAACCACGAAACACGCGAAGCACACGAAAAGGAGCAGAGGAGAAAGGAGGAACGGGAGCAGAGGGGCCATGCCACCCCGGTGCTCTCCCTGAAGGCGGAGAGAGAAGACGTTTCGGCGGTGCGGTTTCCCTTGCGGACGGCCGATGGCGGATTTGATGGTTGTTCGGTTGAACAGCGGCGGGGCGATGGGAAAGGCGCGAAAGTTCATACGCTTCTTTTTCAGGGCATGGCGTGGAGTATGCCGATTTGGCGGCTCCGGGAAAGGCGAAAGTTGACGGGCTTGCCAATGGAAAAGAAACTGGGCAGGGTTCGCCAGATGAAGTTGCGATTGCTGATCGAATTTGATGGAGGTGTGAAACGCTGGTCGGCAGTGTTTCCCGAACTGCCAGGGTGCGCTTCGGCGGGCGACACGGAGGCCGAGGCGATCGAGAATGCCAAGGAAGCGCTGGCGCTGTGGTTTGCGCCTTCGAAGTTGAAGTTGAAGAAGACGGCCAAGCTCCTGGAAGTATCGCTGCCTTGAGCCAGCGTTTTCCAGTTTGCAACGCCAAAGAGGTCGTGCGCGGCTTGCGCCGGCATGGTTTCGCGCTCGTTGGGCAGAAAGGAAGCCATCAAAAATGGCGTCATGGGAACGGACGGCAGGTGATTGTGGCGATGCATGGGAACAAGCCGATCCCAATCGGCACGTTGAAAAGCATCATCGAGGGAAGCGGGTTGGAGGTGGAAGATTTTCGTTAGGCGGCGGGAGCGGGAACCGCGAATCACGCGAAAGACACGAAAAGGAGCAGGGGAGAAAGGGGGAAAGGGAGCAGAGGAGCCACCTCACCCTTAATCCCTTTCCCCACTCTCCCGTTGCCCTCACCCGCCTGTGGCACCCTCTCCCATCCAATGGGCGAAGGATCGGGATGCGGAGAGGGAAAACGCACCTCACCCCTGCCCCTCCCCTGAGCCTCGTGGCAGCGGACGTAAGTCCGCTCCATTCGAACTGCCGGGAAAGTCAGAGCCGACTCACGTCGGCTGCCACGGTTCAGGGGTCGCAATGCGGTAACTGCTGGTGGCAGATTTGAGAATTGTTCGGGTGAACAGGGACTGGGCAAAGGGAGAGACTCGAGAGTCCATACACTTCTTTCTCAGGGCATTGGCGAAGGGTATGCAGATTCGCTGCGCCGGGAAAGGCGAAAGTGCGGGGCGAAAAAGACGTGCTGCGCGGGTGTCGCATGGAGGAATTATCCTGGCGGTGGCTGGTTGGTGAAAAACTTTTCGATTACGACGCAGACTTCCGGCACATGCACAGTAGCGACCTGCCAGACGATGCCCAGGTTTACGTTGGCGTAGTCGTGCGCCACGATATGTCTCATGTCGCGCATTTTGCGGAAAGGCAGTTCAGGGATGGCCAGACGCGTGGTGTCGCTCAGATGGACGGTGGCTTCGCCGGGCCGGGTCATCGCGCTGCGATGACCCGGCCCGTGTCCAGCGGGCCGTTGTGCGCCTGGACGGCGCGGCAGCCCTACCGCCGGAAATGATTTTCGAGAATCGCTGTATGTAGATTCCATGTACATGCACAGTTGGCAGGAGGGGAACGGCTGTATTGAATCGGGACAGTTTTCCAGTGGCGGGACAATTCCAAGAGCGCGGGTGACTGATGGTTTACGGGGGGAACGCGGTTTTTCCTTATGAGACTCTTTTGTGGGCAGTGATTTGGGATGACGTGGAGGTCGTCCTTGCCGCGATGGGGAAGGTTGGCCCACGCGCTGCTTTTACGGATGGCACTATGAAGAAAACCATGTCCGCGAAACTTAATTCGTATCTGGCTTTGCAAAACCTGCTGGTCGCCTCAAAGACGCTGGTCGCCGCCGTGCCGGCGCTCCAGGAGGCGATTGATGAGCTGGTGGATTTCATTCTCGAAATCAATCTCAACGCGAAGGTTCAGGCGGCGCCTTCGGGCGCGGCGGACGCGAAACGGGATGCGCTCAACACGCTCGGCGATGCCGCTTATGAGGTCGCGGGCGGCGTGCTGGCGTTTGCGGACAAGTCGGGCGACCTGACGCTGGCGGCGCGGGTGCGGTTCTCGCGCAGCGCGGTGTCCGCTGGCAGCGGCAACGCGGTGGTGGCGCGCGTGCAGGACGTCATCGACGCGACCACGGAGAATCTCGATTCGCTCGGCGACCACGGGGTGACGGCGGACAAGCTCAAGGCGTTGAAGCAGGCGCTGAAGACGTATGACGCGGTGCGCGCGCTCCCGCGCAATGCCATCGGGGCCGGGGCTGCCGCAACGAAGGCTTTGGAGCGGTTGTTCCCGCAGGTGGACAAGCTGCTGGAGAATCAGATTGACCGGCTGGTGTGGCAGTTCCGCGCAAGCACGCCGGAGTTTTACGACAAGTATCAGACGGCGCGCAGCATCGTGGGCGTGGCGACGTCCGGCGAGGCTCCGGCCACGCCGGCGGTGGTGAATCCGGCGGAGAAGGCGGCGTAACCAGTCGTTCAATCTGAAGCCGCCGAGCTGCCGTAGCATCCGGCGTGAGCCGGATCATTTTATCAGGAAGACAGGAGAAGATCAGATCGGACTCACGTCCGATGCTACTGTTTGAGACGATCTCCGCGCGACGGCCGCGAGGAGTTCAGGTTGCCGCTGGCGGTTTCATCTCTTCGTCGTCGAAGATGAAAACCAGGTCGCGCTGAAAGACCGCGCGGGCGAGATCGCCTTTCAAGTTCGCCGCCTGCACCTCGCGGAGCACGGGGCCGGCACTTTCAAGCCGGAAGATTATCCGGTTGACCGGCAGCTCCACGATCACCTGCTCGATGTGCTGCGCGTGGCTGCGGTCAAACGCATCCGCCAGCCGCAGCAACGCCGCCAGGCGCTGGACGACACGACGGTCCCACTCTGTCAGCGACTTGAATTCCTCGTGCGCCATCTCGGGCATCGCCTTGCGGTGATAGCGCGCGACCTGGGCGATGACCTCCACTTCCGAACGATTGAACTGTTTCCACGGACGCTCGCGGATCATCCGCGCCGATTCGTGGTGATGCCCCGCGCCGGGCGTCGTGCCGCGATGTCCGATGTCGTGCAAATGCGCCGCCGCCTCCAGCAGCAACCGCTCGCGGGCGCCGAGGCCATGCATCGCGGCCAGTTGATCGAATAATTGCAACGCCAGTCGCGCAACGTGCCCGACGTGCGCGGGGCGCGCCTCCGCCTCCCGCATGAACTCCAGAATCTCCTCACGGGCGGCGGCTTCGTTCATGGAATCGTGTTGCGTGGCATGACTTCGGGCCGGCGTTACTTTTGCATCGAGGGATGTGTCGAGAAAACGATCTCGCGCTGAAACGTGGCCTGGGCGAGGTCGGATTTCTTGGTGGCGGAGGCGATCTCGTGCGGCACGGAACCCGATGCGCTCAGGTGAAAGATGATTTGGCCCGGCTGAATCTCCACGCTGCAATGGGTGATGTGCTGGCGGTGCGAGCGATCCAGGCCGTCCGCCACGCGGAGAATCGCGGCGAGGCGCTGGACGCGCAGGCGTTCCGAGGGCGCGAGCGCGGCAAACTCCTCGTGTTCCAGATCGGGCGGGCTCTTGCGATGGTAGCGGGCGATCTGCGCCACGATCCCGATGGCGTGCGACGCGAGGTGCTGCCAGCCGTGCTCGCGAATGATCCGCGCGGATTCGCGGTGGTGGCCCTTGCTGCTGGCGGCGACGCTGTGGCCGATGTCGTGCAGGTGGGCGGCGGCTTCGAGGAGGAAGCGATCCTGATCGCCGAGCCCGTGCAGATCGGTCAGCTCGTCGAAGAGATGCAGGGCAAGCTGCGCCACATGTTGAACATGCGGCACGTCCTCCTCCAGCGTGTGCATGAGGGCGAGGAATTCCTCGCGGGCGGCGTCGATGTTCATGGCATGTCGAGCAGGGCGCCGAAGCGCAGCCCGCGCGTGCTGACGTATAATTCGGGCAGGCGGAAATGCCGGAGCACGGCCTCGTAGATGACGACGCCCATGATGATGACGTCGGCGCGGTTGGCTGGCAGGCCGGGAACGGTCTTTCGATCCACCAGCGGGCGGGACCAAAGATCGTTGACGTAATGGGTGAGCTGATCCAGGAGCAAGTGCGTTCCATCAATCGCGTCGCGGTCGAAATGCGTGAGCTGTTTCTTCATTCGCGCGAGGATGGTGGTCGTGCCTCCGGTGCCGACGAGGGTGACGGGTCCGCGCGCGGGATCGGCGATTTGGTCCTCCATCTGGTCGCCGATGTTTTGATTGAGGAAGGCGGTGAGCCATCCGCGGCAGGCCTCGAGCTCGCGGGGGGACGGCGGGTCGCCGGGGCGGAACTTTTCCAGCAAACGCACGCTGCCGAGCGGGAAGCTCTCGCGATAGGAATGGTGTCCGTGATCGCCCAGGATGAATTCGGTGCTGCCGCCGCCGACATCGAGAATCAACAGATGCCGGCCGTGCAGCTCGCGATCCGAGGTGACGCCGAGGTAAACCCATTCCGCCTCCTGCTCGCCGCTGATGACCTCGACGCGAAGGCTGGCGACACGCCGGACGGCGCCGATCAATTCGTCCGCGTTTTTCGCGTCGCGCGCGGCGCTGGTGGCCACGGCGCGGATCGATTGCGCGCCGGCATCGCGCGCGAGCGCGACGAAGCGGGCGACCGCCGCGGCGGTGCGCTGGATGGGCACGGGCTGGAGGACGTGGGATTCGTAGAACCCGGCACCGAGGCGGGTCTGCTCGCTCTTTTCCTCGACGGGGCGCACTGAATCGTCCGAAACCTCCCCGACCAGGAGCTTGATCGAGTTGGTGCCGATGTCGATGACTGCGCGACGGACCGGGGCCATGCGTGTGGAGGAAATTAGAACATCGCGCTTCCGCGCCGCCCAAGAGAAATCTGCGCTCCCGATGGGCAGGCTCAGGCCGCCCGCGCGGGAGGATTCAGGGCCAGCCCGGTCGAATTCTCTCGTGAAACAATGGCGTGACGACATGCCGGGGGCGGCCGGGTTAAAAACTTGCGCGGCGCATGACGCGTCGGGTCCAGCTCCGTGGAGTGAAAAAATTTCACGAGCGAGTCCTCTCCGTTGACTTTGATCCGGCAGGCAATCATATTCGCCTGAATTTCCGATTATTGTGGCTGCAAAAGACGATTATCTGTTGGAGAACCTGATCGACCTGGGCTATGTGAACTATGGTCAGGTCGAGACACTGAAGGCCGAAGCTGAAGCGTCCGGGTCCGGCGTGGTGGACCTGATGCTGGACAAGAAGCTCATCACCAGCGCCATCCTCACCCAGGCCAAGGCCGCGCATTTTGGCGTCGAGATGATCACCTTGGGCGATCTGCGTCTGGACGACGAGCTGATCTCCTCCGTCCGGCGCGACGTGGCCAAGCGTTACCGCGCCATCCCCGTCTTCCGCCACGGCAACCACCTCACCGTCGCCCTTGCGGATCCCTCCGACCTCAACACGATCGACAGCCTCCAGCACATCCTGCGGGCGGAACTCGATCTGCGAGTCGCCAGCGAGGAGGACATCGATGCCGCGCTGAAGAAGTATTACGGCGCGGATGACAGCGACCTCGGGAAGATGATTCAAGACATCACCGAGGGCGAAGTGGAAGTCGGCGCCGTGGGTGCCGTGGGCGAGGAAGGCGGCGAAACCGTCGACGCCGACGCCCCGATCATCAAGCTCGTGAACGGCATCATTCTCGATGCGTTCAAGATGCGCGCGTCCGACATCCATCTTGAGCCGCTTTCGAAATCTTTCCGCGTCCGCTTCCGCATTGACGGCGTGCTGCACGAGATGAAGTCGCCGCCCAAACGGCTGCAGGCCGCCATCATCAGCCGCCTGAAAATCCAGGCGAACATGTCGATTGCCGAAAAGCGCATCCCGCAGGACGGGCGCATCCAATCCCAGGTCGGTGCCAAGACCATCGACCTCCGCGTGTCCTGCCTGCCGACGAACCACGGCGAGAGCATCGTCATGCGTATTCTCGACAAGGAAGGCTTGAAGCTCGGCCTGCCCGAACTCGGATTCTTCACGGACGACCAGCAGACCTTCGAGCGCCTGATCGCGTTGCCCGACGGCATCCTGCTCGTCACCGGCCCCACCGGCTCCGGCAAGACCACGACGCTTTATTCCTGCCTGAACTTCATCAACCGTCCCGACCGCAAGATCATCACGGTCGAAGACCCGGTCGAATACGTCCTCGCCGGCATCAACCAGGTGCAGGTGACCGAATCCATCGGCATGACCTTCGCGATGGCGCTGCGCTCCATGCTCCGCCAGGCGCCGAACGTGGTGATGCTGGGGGAAATTCGCGACTTTGAAACGGCCAGCATCGCGATCAACGCCTCGCTCACCGGCCACCTGGTGTTCTCGACGCTCCACACCAACGACGCGCCCGGCGCGGTGACGCGTTTGATCGACATCGGGGTGAAGCCGTTCCTCGTGGCCTCCTCGACCCGCGCGATGATGGCCCAGCGCCTGGTGCGCAAGATTTGCAAGAAATGCACCGCGCCCTACACCTACAGCGAAACGGAACTGCGCGCGCTCGGCATCGATCCCAACACCCAGGGCGCCAACTTCCAGAAAGGCAAGGGGTGCAGCGAGTGCAACAAGAGCGGCTGCAAGGGGCGCTTTGGCATCTTTGAAATCTTCGTCCTCAACGACGAGGCGCGGAAGCTCGTTTACGACAAGGTCCCCTCCTCCGTCCTCCGCGCCCAGGCGCGCGAGATGGGCATGCGGACGCTCCGCGAAGACGGCGCGCGCAAGGTTGTGGCCGGCCTCACGACCGCCGAGGAAGTCATCCGCGCGACCACCGGCGACGTGGAATGAGAGGAATCACATGTCGAACCACCACCCATCAAACACCCCGAAACAACCTTGATCCGCCGGTAATCAGTCCATCCGTTATTTGATATGTCCTATTCGATGTCCGATTTGCTGCAGCTGATGGTGTCCGAGGGAGCTGCAGACCTGCACTTGCGCGTCAACACCGCGCCCGTCATCCGCCTCCACGGCGTGCTTCACCGCGTGGACGGCCCCCCCCTCCGCCCGGAAGACACGGAAGAATTGATGCGCAGCATCACCTCCGAGGATCACATCCAGCATGTGCGCGAGCGCGGCGGCGCGGACTTCGCCTTTGCCTTCGGCGAGATCGCGCGCTTTCGCGTGAGCGTGTTCAAGGAGAAGGGCAACTTCGGGCTCGTGCTCCGCCAGATTCCCACCAAGCTCCTCACCCTCGAACAGATTGGCATCCCGGTCTCCGTCAAGGAACTCCTCTACAAGCCGCGCGGCCTCGTCCTCGTCACCGGCCCCACCGGTTCCGGCAAGACCACCACGCTGGCGTCGATGATCAACATCATCAACCAGGAGCGCGACGACGCGCACATCATCACGATTGAGGATCCGATCGAGTATTATCACACGCACAAGAAGGCGGTGATCACCCAGCGCGAAGTGCATGTGGACGTGCCGAACTTCGCCGAGGGCCTGCGCCGCGCGCTGCGCCAGGACCCGGACATCATCCTGGTCGGTGAAATGCGCGACCTTGAAACCATCGAGGCGGCGATCACCGCGGCGGAAACCGGCCACTTGGTCTTCGGCACGCTGCACACCACCGGCGCGGCCAAGACGATTGACCGTATCACGAACGCCTTCCCGACGAACCAGCAGGAACAGATTCGCATCCAGCTTTCCACCGTGTTGCAAGCGGTCATCTCGCAGCTCCTGCTGCCGCGGCATGACAAGCCGGGACGCGTGGCCGTGTTCGAGATCATGATCAACACCCCGTCCATCGGCGCGCTGATTCGCGACAACAAAACCTTCCGTATCAATTCCGACATCCAGACCGGCGCGAAATACGGCATGGTGACGCTGGACGGCTTCCTGATGGAGAAGTACGCGCAGGGCCTGATCTCCCGCGAGGAGCTCATCACGAAATCCCAGGATCCCATCACCGTCCAGGCGAAGCTGCAGGAGTTCGAGCTCGCCCGCGCCGTCGGCGCCGCGGGCGGAGGCGGGCATTCCGCCCCGCCGGCGCCGCCCGCACCACCCAAGCGCTGAGGTTGATTTATGCAGGATTACACTTCCGATCCATTGCTGGCGCTGATCAAGGCGCAGAATCTGATCGACGACCTCCAGTTCGAGGAGGTGCTGCAGGAGATCGCGCGCTCCGGCAAGTCGAGCAGCGAGGTGCTCTCGGACTTCGGGCTGGTCGACACCGACACGCAGCTCCAGCTCATCGCGGACAGCCTCGGGACGGAGGTCGTGAACCTCGACAGCGTCGAGTTCACGCCCGAGCTCCTCGCCACCATGCCCGGCGGCACCGCGCGCATGTACCAGTGCGTGCCGGTGGAGGATTACGGCTCCTCGATTCGCGTCGCGATGGCCAACCCGATGAACCCGTCGGTCATCGACGAGATCAGCTACATCGTCCGCAAGGAGGTGCAGCCGGTCGTCGCGGACGGCAAGACCATCGAGAAGCTCATCAACCGGCATTACGGCGAGGAGAGCGAGGGCGTGGACCAGATTCTGAAGGAGCTCGGGGCCGACACCGACATCGCCAAGGAGGCGAGCGAAGCCGCGGCCACCGAGGATCCCAACGCCATGGGCGACCTCGCGAACGAGGTGCCCATCGTCCGCTTCGTGAACCTCGTGCTCTTCCAGGCCATCAAGGACCGCGCGAGCGACATTCACTTCGAGCCGTTCGAGGACGAGTTCAAGATCCGCTACCGCGTGGACGGCGCGCTCTATGAAATGGCGCCGCCGCCCAAGGCCCTGGCGCTGCCGGTGATCTCGCGCATCAAGGTGCTGTCGAACCTGAACATTTCAGAACGTCGCCTCCCCCAGGACGGGCGCATCAGCCTCCCGATTGGCGGCAAGCAGATCGACCTGCGCGTGTCCACGCTGCCCACGCAGTTTGGCGAATCCGTCGTGCTGCGCGTGCTGGATCGTTCGGCGGTGAACCTCGATCTCGAAAGCCTTGGCCTGCCGAAGTACGTCGGGGATTACATCAACGAGGCCATCCTCCAGCCCAACGGCATCTTTGTCGTCACCGGCCCCACCGGCTCCGGCAAGACGACGACGCTTTACTCCTGCCTGCGCAAGGTCAACGCCATCGACACCAAGCTGCTGACCGCGGAGGATCCCGTGGAGTTCGACATCGAGGGCATCATGCAGGTCGCAGTGAACGAAGCCGTGGGCATGACCTTCATGAAGGCGCTGCGCTCCTTCCTCCGTCAGGATCCGGACGTGATCATGCTGGGAGAAATGCGCGATCTCGAAACTTCCCAGATCGCGATTCAAGCCTCGCTGACCGGCCACTTGGTCCTGAGCACCCTGCACACGAATGACGCCCCCGGCGCGGTGACCCGTCTCGTCGACATGGGCGTGGAGCCGTTCCTGATCTCCTCGTCGCTCATGGCCGTGCTGGCGCAACGCCTCGTCCGCACCATCTGCAAGAAGTGCCGCACGCCGTTCGAGCCGACGGAAAGCCAGCTCTCGATGCTGAACCTCTCGCCGCACGACATCGGCGACAAGGTCTTCTATTATGGTCGCGGCTGCCAGAGCTGCAACGACACCGGCTACCGCGGGCGCAAGGGCATCTTCGAGCTGCTGGTCATCGGCGAGGCCATCCGCGCCTTGATCAACGAACGCGCTCCGTCCATCGTCCTCCGTCAGAAGGCGGTGGAGCTGGGCATGGTCACCCTCCGTGAAGACGGCTTGCGCAGCATCTTTGACGGTGCTACCACCATTGAAGAAGTCGTCAAATACACCTAACCGGCCGAGCTATGCCTAAATTTAATTACGTCGCGATGGATTCCCGCGGGAAGGAAACCAAGGGAACCCTTGAGGTCGCGAACCAGAACGAGGCCGTCGGCCGCCTGAAGGAGATGGGGTTCTTCCCGACCAAGGTGGTCGAAGCCGAGAAGACAAAGGACAAGGCCGACTCCAAGACCAAGGGCGGGGCCAGGCCGGGCGCCAAAAAGAAGGGCCAGATCAGCATCAAGATTCCCGGCTTCGGCAGTGGAGTTGGGCCCAAGGTTCTCACCGCCTTCACGCGCCAGCTGGCGACCCTGGTCGATGCCGGTCTCCCCCTGCTCCGCGGCCTGCGTGTGCTGGAAAAGCAGGAAAAAAATCCGACCCTCAAACAGATCCTCGCCGAGCTGGGAACGGGCATCGAAGGCGGCAGCACGTTCTCCGAGGCCCTGGCGCAACATCCGAAGGTGTTCAACCGCCTGTTTGTGAACATGGTCAAGGCCGGCGAGATCGGCGGCGTGCTCGAAGTCGTGCTCGCCCGTCTCTCGGAGTTCATGGAAAAGGCGCAGAAGATCAAGGGCAAGGTCATCGCCGCCATGTTCTACCCGGTGGCGGTCATCACCGTCGCCATCATCATTCTGGCCGTCCTCATGATCTTCGTCGTCCCCAAGTTCAAGGACATCTTCAAGGACATGCTCCCCGGCAAGGATCTGCCGGCGTTCACCAACTTCGTCCTCAGCATCAGCGACGCCATCGCGAACAACTTCATCGTCACCTTCCTTGTGGTCGTTGTTTGCGTGGCGGGGTTGATGGCGTTCATCCGCACGCGGTTTGGCCGGCGCCTCTTCGACAAATTCCAGATGAACATGCCGGCCCTCGGGCCGGTGATCAGCAAGGTCGCCATCTCGCGGTTCACGCGAACGTTGGGAACGCTGGTGAGCAGCGGCGTCCCGATTTTGCAGGCGCTGACCATCGTGAAGGAAACGTCAGGAAACGTCATCGTGGCGGAGGCCGTGGCGGCCGTGCATGAAAGCGTCAAGGAAGGCGAGACGATCACCGCCCCGCTGGAAGCTTCCGGCGTGTTTCCGCCGATGGTCATCAGCATGGTGGACGTCGGCGAACAAACCGGCGCCCTGCCCGAAATGTTGATGAAGATCGCGGACAACTTCGACGAAGAAGTCGACAACGCCGTCGCGGCGATGACGTCGCTGCTGGAACCGATCATGATCGTCTTTCTCGCCGTCATTGTCGGCAGCATCGTCATCGCGCTCTTCCTGCCGCTCATCACGCTCATGGAAAGCGTCGGCGACACCGGTGGTGGTGAAAAAGGCGGCGACTAAAACATAGATCTCTCAGCCCGAGCCGGACGGCCGTCGACCAGCGTCGACGGCCGTTTTGCTTTGTCCCGGGCGAGTTCGTTGGGGGAATCCCGGACATCATCCGCATCGGTTGCCGGATTGCGCCACCGCCTCTGCGCAAAGCCAAGCACCGTGAGCAAAATGCAACACGCTCGTCGAATCGCGGAAAATAATTCATTCAGCGTGAAACACCCATAAACAAAGGGAATTCCTGCGATCCATTTCCAGGCCACCCCCGTGGCACCGCCGTTGCTAAAGGCAGGCGTTGTGCGCACCGAATCCATCAACCGCAATCCATACGCCGCGATAATTCTATGAAAAAAGTTGAAGCCATCATCAAGCCTTTCAAGCTCGAGGAAGTCAAAGACGCCCTGGGCGATGTCGGCATCGAAGGGATGACCGTCAGTGAAGTGAAGGGTTTCGGCCGGCAAAAGGGCCACACCGAAATCTACCGTGGCAGCGAATACACGGTCGACTTCCTCCCCAAGATCAAAGTCGAAATGGTGCTGCCGGACAGCAGCGTGGACGCCGCCATCGCCGCCATCATCAAATCCGCCAAAACAGGGAAGATTGGCGATGGCAAGATCTTCGTGTCCCCCGTCGATCAAGCCATCCGCATCCGCACGGAGGAAAAAGGAGACGCCGCCGTATAAACCCAGCCCATCCCAGAACCCAACACTCCATCGCCAATGAAAAAAATCCTCTTCTTACTGACCTTGCTGACCGCCGCGATGCTCGCCCGCATCGAAGCGGTCGCCGCCGAAGCAGCAGCCCCGAAGCCGCCATCCATCGAAGACCGGCTTGCTGATCTCGAAGCCTACGTCAACAACGGCGCCCGCCAGACCAATGCTCCCTCCAACATTGCCGGCCCTGGCCCCGGCCACAACGCCTGGCAGATGACTTCTTCGGCGCTCGTGCTGTTCATGACCCTGCCCGGCCTTGCCCTGTTCTATGGCGGCCTCGTGCGACGCAAAAACATCCTGTCCGTCATGGCCCAATGCCTGGGTATTGCAGGTCTTGTAACCATCCTCTGGTGGTTGTGCGGCTACAGCCTCGCCTTCGGCGGCTCGAATCCGTTCATTGGCAACTTGGACTATGCCTTCTTGAAAGGCGTCAAGCCCGGCAACGTCGGCGCGGGCTACCATTGGATCAGCGACAGCATGTGGGTCATCTTCCAGCTTACCTTCGCCATCATCACGCCTGCGTTGATCGTGGGCGCCATCGCCGAGCGCATGAAGTTCTCCGCCATCCTCCTCTTCGTGGCTCTGTGGATGTTCGTCGTCTACTTCCCGCTCGCCCACATGGTGTGGTCAACCGCTGGTTTCATGTGCGGCCCGCTGAACCCAAACGCCGCCATCAAGGCTCTCGACTTTGCCGGCGGAACGGTCGTCCACATGTCCTCGGGATGGTCGGCACTCGTCCTCTGCCTGATCCTTGGCAAGCGCCTGGGCTTCGGCAAGGAGCCCATGCCCCCGCACAGCATGGTCATGTGCATGATCGGCACCGGCATGCTCTGGGTCGGCTGGTACGGCTTCAACGCCGGCTCGGCGCTCGGCGCGGACAGCATCGCCTCCAACGCCTTCCTCACCACCACGCTCGCGGCGGCGACCGCCGGCTTCGTATGGCCCATGATTGAATGGGTCACCCGCGGCAAGCCCTCGGTGCTCGGCTTCTGCTCCGGTGTGGTTGCCGGTCTCGTCGTGGTGACGCCCGCTTGCGGCTTCATTGATGCCACCGGCGCAATGATCATCGGCCTGCTCGCGGGCATTGTGCCTTACTTCGCCGTGGCCAAACTCAAGGGCATGCTCGGCTATGACGACGCTTTGGACACCTTCGGCGTTCACGCCGTCGGCGGCACTCTCGGCGCCATTCTCACCGGCATTCTCGCCACCGAGAACTCCGGCAACAGCGTGGTCGCGGGCCTGAAGGAAGGACTCCTGATGAGTCAGTTCAAGGCCATCGGCGTGACGCTCGTGCTCTCCATCGTGGGCACCACGATCATCGCCTACATCGTGAAGGCGATCGTCGGCCTGCGTCCGACGGAAGAAGTCGAAACCGTCGGGCTCGACCTGGCCGAACACGGCGAGGAAGGTTATCACGGGGCTTGACCCGGTTGCGCTTCGCACGCCGCGCCTGATTTTGTCAGGCGCGGCTTTTTATTTTCGGGCACCAGGCACCGGTTTGGCCGCGCCCGGGGATCAAACGACTTCAATGACCAACGCCGTCGTGTTGTCACGGCCCGACGCCGCCACGCCGGCATCCACCAGCAACTTGGCGGGATTCGTACCCGCAGCGCGGGGAATGGACGGTCGGAGAATGTCCAGCATGCCGCTGTCGTACAGCCCGTCCGTCAGGCCGTCCGTGCAGAGGAGGAAGATGTCACCACGTTCGTAGCCGACCGCCCCCACTTGCGGATCGACAAATTGATTGCCGCCGCCCAGGGCCTTCTGCAGGACGTTACGGCGGGGATGCGTCCGCGCTTCGCGCTCGTTGAGTTTGCCGTTCCGATAAAGCCAGCCGACGTAGGTGTCATCATGGCTGAGCTGTTTGATGCCGCCGCCCTGCGCCGGGAGATAATAGACGCGGCTGTCGCCGACGTGTCCGAAGTAAACCCAGCCGGGCGTGAACCAGCACAGGCTCATCGTCGTTTCCATGCCGCGGCATTCCTCGTAACACGCGCCGAGGTAAACCAGCGCCCGATGCACCTGCGTGTAGAGCTCGGTCAGGATGTCCGCGAAGCCCGTCGACAATCCGCTGGCGGACTGCCGGAAGGATCGCGGCAGCAGCGTGGTTATTTTCTCGACTGCAATCCTGCTGGCATACTCGCCCGCCAGCGCGCCACCCATGCCGTCGCACACCGCGAACGCCATGTCCGTCTGGCTCACCGAGGATTCGCCGAACTTGCCGAGCCGCTGAACTTCGCGCGCGTCAAACCGCATTCCAAGGAACGAATCCTCGTTGTTGGGCCGGACTTTGCCGCGATCCGTCCAGCCAGACCATTGGAGGGTGATGGGCGCCGAGGTCGAGTCAGTCATGGTTTCGGAAGCGGCGTTTCAGGGCCGGGCAGGATGGTGGCAAACTCGAAGTCGATCAAACAAAAGCGCCCGTCCGACTGGCGGTAGGTGACGTTCCGCAGGTCGGGATCATCGTGGCGGACGCCATACTGCTCGAGCTCGGCGAACAGCTCCTTCAGGCGCGCGTCATCCAGATGCTGCACGCGCCCGCCACAATTGCTGGTGATGATCCTCGGCTGGCTGGCGTCCGCCTCCAGCAGGCGCGGAACGAAAGGACAACCCCGTTCCTGCAAATACCTCAGCACGCGCACCTCGTTCTCAAACCGCGTCTGCGCGTCGGGACCGTGGTAGTTCTTGATGACGCGCCCGTCGAAGGTCAGGTTGACCGTCGCCCGGAGTGTATCCTTCACTTTGAGCATAAGAGTTCGGACTGCAATTCATCCAGCCACCGGACGCGAACACACTGTTGGCGCGGCTGCCCGGAGCAATCCGCATCGCAAACATGCAAATGAACCATTTCACTCATGCTGTTCAAAAAGGAGCAGGAATGCTCCCGCAGACTTAATGCGCGACCCGCTTCCGCCGTCGACAAAAATCTCTCAAAATCCCCGCAAACATCGGGACTTCACGAAGCGAACCTGCGGCGTCCGCAAAGTTCTTGCCCCGTGGCATCGCCCCTGCTCAAACTTTGGGACATCGATTGAATTGGTTTTTCTGGCCCAGTTTGATCGAGAGACTGAATTCACTCATACACCTAAACGCACATGGCGAAATACAAACTCGAATATCTCTGGCTTGACGGCTACGAGCCGACTCCCAACCTCCGCGGCAAAACTCAGATCAAGGAATTTGCCAGCTTCCCGAAACTCGAAGAGCTCCCCATGTGGGGCTTCGACGGCAGCTCGACCCGTCAGGCGGAAGGCCGCAGCTCCGACTGCATGCTCAAGCCCGTGGCCGTTTACCCGGACAGCTCCCGCAAAAACGGCGTGCTCGTCATGTGCGAAGTGATGATGCCCGACGGCAAGACCCCGCATCCGTCCAACTCCCGCGCCAACATCCCCGACGATCCGGGCGCCTGGTTCGGTTTCGAGCAGGAGTATTTCCTCTACAAGCACGGCAAGCCCCTCGGCTTCCCGGAAGCCGGCTTCCCCTTCCCGCAGGGTCTTTACTACACCGGCGTGGGCTATGACGCCGTCGGCTGCATCGCCCGCGAGATCGTCGAGAAGCACCTCGACCTGTGCCTCGACGCCGGCATCAACCACGAAGGCATCAACGCCGAGGTGGCCAAGGGCCAGTGGGAATTCCAGATCTTCGGCAAGGGCTCCAAGAGCTGCGCTGACCAGGTCTGGGTGGCCCGCTACCTGATGATGCGCCTGTGCGAACAGTACGGCGTGGACGTGAACTGGCATTGCAAACCCCTCGGCAAGGACGTGGATTGGAACGGTTCCGGCATGCACGCGAACTTCTCTACCACCCACATGCGCGAGGTCGGCGGCAAGGAATACTTCGAGGCGCTCATGGCGGCGTTCGACAAATACAAGAACGAGCACATCGCGGTCTATGGCCCGGACAATCACCTCCGCCTCACCGGCCTGCACGAGACGCAGTCCATCGACAAGTTCAACTACGGCGTCGCGAACCGCGGCGCGTCCGTCCGCGTCCCGCACAGCTTCGTGAACAACGGCTACAAGGGCTACCTCGAAGACCGTCGTCCGAACTCCCAGGGCGACCCTTACAAGATCGCCGGCCGCATCCTGCAGACCATTCAGACGGTGCCGACGAAAAAGTAAGCCTGGCGACGGTTTCCTGATTTCAGGACCCAAGACAAACAAGACAACAAAACGGCGCGAACCGAGTGGTTCGCGCCGTATTTCGTTTTGCCGCGGCTCATTTCCGTCGCGGCCCGGTTCCACCCCATCAATGAGCTCCGTTTCTGGCCGGCGGCTCCAACCGTTCGCCTTGCGCAGTGAACCGGGCGATGTCGTTGCGCTCCCATCGGAACGACAATCCGACCTGTTTGAGCCCGGCGATGGAGGCGATTCGGGCGGGCGGATGCTTGTCGCGTTCCCAGACCCAGAACCCCACAATGACAGCGACCACGCCGATTACAGCCAGGAGACTCCTTTGTCGGTTTCGTTTATTCATAAGATGCAGCCTGGAGACACGCTAATCGCAAAGACGAAGTTCAGCAACCTCCGCTTCGCCGTCGTCAAGAGGAGGAAGCATATCCCAGCCGGTCCAAAAATCGTCACAAGAATTGCGTGTTAAACCCGGCAGAAGCACCGCTACGCTGACCGCGCGTGAGTGAACCTTCCGCGCCACACCCAACGTTTCGCGAAGCTTTCCGTTTCTGGCTCAAGCTCGGCTTCATCAGCTTCGGCGGCCCCACCGGACAGATTGCCATCATGCACACGGAGCTTGTCGAAAAACGCCGCTGGATCAGCGAAGCCCGTTTTCTTCACGCGCTGAACTTCTGCATGTTGCTGCCCGGCCCGGAGGCGACGCAGCTCGCGACCTACATCGGATGGCTCCTTCATCGCACCTGGGGCGGCATCGTGGCCGGCGCGTTGTTCGTCCTGCCGTCCGCGATCATTCTTTGGGCGCTCAGCTGGATCTACGTCGCCTTCGGCAATGTTCCGTGGATCGCCGCCGTCTTCTATGGATTGAAACCCGCCGTGCTCGCCATCGTTGCCGCGGCTGTCATCCGCATTGGCAAACGCGCGTTGAAGAACGGTTTCATGTGGGCGGTTGCAGCGTTGAGCTTCGTGGCGCTCCACTGGCTCAAGGCTCCGTTCCCCCTCGTCATCGCCGGCGCGGCGGCCGTCGGGCTCGCGGGCGGACGCTGGTGGCCGGAACGGTTCCATTTCCAAAACAGCACCGCGAAAACTTCAACCGTGCTTGACGACACCGCCGAGTCTCCGGCCCACACCATCCCGTCGTGGAAACGCGCGCTGCGCGTCACCGCGACATGCGTTGCGTTGTGGTGGATTCCCGTCCTGCTGTTTGCGCTCTGGCTCGGCCCAGCGCACCCGCTGGTACAGCAGGGTTTCTTCTTCCGCAAAGC
>JBDHQG010000428.1:0-4393 GCA_039806925.1 Limisphaerales bacterium | reverse complement strand
AATACGGCGTGCAGCCTATGGCTTTCACCGTCCACGCGGAATGGATCAATCGCCCGTCGGTGGTAATCGTGGACAAGGCAGGCATCGCGCGCTTTGCCTACTACGGCACATTCTGGGGCGACCGCCCGAGCATCCATCAACTGCTGGAAATGGTGCGCAGTGGCGACTATTCCTTCGCCGCCCCGAAACGGTTGAAGGCGGCTTCGGAATCACGTTGAGCATCAACGCCGGGTCGGGGCGTCAATCAGTCGGCGCTGTCCGCCCCTGTGCGTGTTCCTCATCGAGGTCGCGCAGTTGTTCGAGGACGCCAACGAGTTTCCGGCCGGTGGGAGTGAGGCGGTAGTCCACGCGCGGGATTTTGCCAGGTGTTTCCTCACGCACGATCAACGCGTAATCCAGCAGCTTGCGCAATCGCTCGTTGAGCACCTTGGTCGAGATGCCGGGGATGAACCGCTCCAATTGGCCGGGCCGCGTCACGCCGCGTCCGATGGCCGCGACCACCGCCGCCGACCATTTGCAGCCCACAACGTCCTCCAATCGCCGGTAGGCATTGCGTTCGGGCAGCGAGAGGGCTTTGGCCTTGAGGCTGAGTTTCGTCTTGCTCGTCATGCTGGCAGATTAGCCGGTGAAAGCGCAGAAATCAGCCGGAAACAAAACGGTGACCCCTTACCGGATTGTGCCCTCTTTCGCGGCGCGTGAACTGTGATGAAAGTGTGTCTTCACGATGCGCGGCAAACGGGCCGTGCGCCGGACAAAACCGAAAACACAAACCGAACATCATAAACATCATCATGAAAACCAAAGCTGTCTTCTATCACGCTGGCTGCCCCGTCTGTGTGGCCGCTGAACAAAACGTCGCCGCCGCGCTTGACCCCGCCCGCTTCGACATGGAAATCGTCCACCTCGGTCAGGACAAGGCCCGGGTTGCCGAAGCGGAAAAGGCTGGCGTGAAGTCTGTCCCCGCCCTCGTGTTGGGCGGCGCGGCGTATCACATCAACTTCGGCGCAGGCATCGAGGCGCTGCGCTGACCTCGCCACCGCAGGGTTCAGCCCGCAGCGTCAAGTTGCGGGCTGCTTCCTTGCTTGTCGTCACTACAGCCATCCGCGCTTTGCCCCGGCGAGGTGATCGGATCACTCCGCACCGCCATCACCCGTTTGACCGCCGCGTTGACATTGCCGAGGCAGCATGAGCCTTGCGGGTTGCGGACTTCGCAGGCGCAGTTTCCGGCTTTGACTTCGGCAGTGATACGTTGCGGGATGGTGCATTTGCCCGTCGCGCGGATTTCCTCATGGACCATCGCCTCGGTAAAGCCGAAGCAGTAGCAGATCGGCACGGGGTCTTGGGTTTCCTTGAGTCCAACCCGCACGCGCACGTTGGGCTTGCGAAGACAGTCGCCGTCGGGATGGAAATAAACCACGTCGCAATCGGCCGAACGGCAAAAGAGAAAACCCGGTTTGTTCACTCGCTCCAAACGCCACGGCTGCACCATTTGTTTCAGCGTTTTGGTTTCGACGGACTTGCCCCGCTGACCGCATTCCGGGCAAGAGTTCGTTCCCGGCGTTGCCGTTTCGGTCACGGCTTTTTCAGCGGGAGATTTGATCGAGCAGCAGTCTGACATCGCAGTGTGGTGGGTTGGAATTATTTGCTGGCAGGTTCGGCCTTGAACCCGGTTTCATCAATCGCCGCGATGATTTTCTCCGGTGAAAGTTTCGTGGTGTCGTATTGCACGACGGCTTGCTTGGTATCGTAGTTGACGTTGGCGTTTACGACGCCCGCCTGCCTGCGCAACTTCGTCTGAATGCTGACCGCGCACGCCGCGCAGTCCATGCTCGATATCTTCACTTTCAAGACGGCGCTGTTCGCATCGTCGACAACGACGGGCGTGTTCGACTGCGTTCCACGAAGTATCGCCGACGAAAGACTCGGGAAAGCCGCAGTAACCAAAACTGCGCCCGTGGCAAACCACAGAACCACCTTGTTCCATTTGGAAACAGGCTTGGTCGCACAGACCGAGCCTTCTTCGCACGCAGCTTTCGGTTTGCGATACGTGAGATACCAAGCGGACGCGAGCAACGCGAACGTCACGCTCAAAAAAACGGGACGCCATTTTTCAAACACGGCTGACGCGGCAAAACCGCCCGCCCCCAACGCCACCGCCACCAGCGGGCCGACGCAACAGAGAGATGCAGTGATGGCAGCGAGGAAGCTCCCTCCGAGCGTTGCTTTTTGCAGAGCTTTTGATTTGTCCATAAACTTTTTCATTTTCAGTTTCTGGACAAAGCTACGGCCTCTACTTGGCTAGAGGGTCAAGGGGCTTTTCGATTTTCTTTTTGCCAACGGCGGAAGTGGATTTGTAGCAGGTCAACTGCTCGATCAAATCGCAGAATTCCCCCGCGCACGCTCGTTGCCGCGAGGTTTCTTGTTCCCATTTGGGCACAACGGCTGCCAAGGATTTCCGAAACTCCCGCAGCGCCGCGATGCGCGCGTCCAGTTCCCGCAAGTGCTGCCGTGCCACGTCGGCGACACGGCGACAGGGAGCGCGGCCTCGCTCGCGCAGGCCGAGAATTTCTCCGATCTCCTCCAAGGAGAAACCAAGCCCCTGGGCTTGCTTGATGAACTGAACGCGGCGTAGCGCCGATGGCGGATAAAGCCGGTAGTTCGATGCGGTGCGATTTGGTTTGGGCAGCAGACCAAGTCGCTCGTAATAATGCAGCGTCTGCACGCCGACACCGGCGCAGGCCGCGAGTTCACCGACTTTTAGGGGCGATTCCGGCTTCATCAGGAATCAAAGTTAGCGATGGCGGGAACAGTGGGCAAGGTTTGGTCCAGGTGCATGCCTTAAATCCAGTGGCGCTGACGGCCACATTTTCGGAATAATCCGGCGATGCCACTGCTCTCATCCACGGAAACATGAATCGCTTTGAAACCAAACTGGCCGAGCATCACTTGACTCTCCGCCGCGGTGAATTGGAGACGTTGCAAATCAACGTCGGACGGAAGTGCAACCAGACCTGCACTCATTGCCACGTGGATGCCGCACCGTGGCGCACGGAGATGATGGCCGCGGATGTCGCCACGCGGGTCGGGCAGTGGATTCACGAACATCGCCCCGCCGTGGTGGACATCACGGGTGGCGCACCGGAGTTGAGCGAGCATTTCCGTTACTTTGTCGAGACGGCGCGGGCGGCGGGCTGCCACGTCATTGACCGGAACAACCTCACCATCATCGAGACCTCGGCTTTTGCGTGGCTGCCCGAGTATCTGGCCGGTCATGAGGTAGAGATCGTGGCGTCGCTACCGTGCTACTCGGCGGACAATGTGAACTCGCAACGCGGGGACGGTGTCTTTGAGAAAAGCATCTCCGCGCTCCGCAAGCTGAATGCGGTGGGTTACGGCAGGAGACTGCCGCTGAATCTGGTTTTCAACCCCCTCGGGGCAAAACTGCCCGGACCACAGGAGGAGTTGGAAGCAGACTATCGAAAAGAATTGAGAGAACGATTCGGCATCGAGTTTACCCAGCTTTTTGCCATCACGAATCAGCCGATTGCCCGTTTCGCGGAGGAACTCAGGGCGAGCAAACAGTGGGACAGCTATTTGCACCTGCTCGCTTGCGCCTTCAACCCCGCCACCGTGGATGGACTCATGTGCCGCAGCACGATCAGCATTGGCATGATGGGCGAAGTGTTCGATTGCGATTTCAATCAGATGCTCAAAATGCAGGTGCAAAACGGCAAACCGCTTTACCTTTGGGATGTGACCCCGGAACGGTTGGAAGGGTGGGACATTCAAACTGGTGTTCATTGCCTCGCCTGCACGGCCGGGTGCGGCAGCAGTTGCACGGGCGTCGTCTCATTTTCGCCGCCGGCGACGTCTGGTGTAGTCGGCTGCGACTCTTGAACCGCCATCCGTTCTGATTCAAACTCGGCGGCACGATTGAATCCGAATTCATCCATTCAGCGTTCGGCTTCGACGTCGTTTCCCGCCCTCCGTGGTGCGGAAGGCATTATTGCGGAATGCCTCGCCATCGTTTTCATGGTCGCCATTTCCTGGACGGCGGATTTCTCCGGGTATGCGTTGGTCTTTTTTCCCGAGCTCGCCGCGCTGTCCTACGACGTTTTTCGTCGGCCCTTGGGTGCCTGGGCTTCGGCGCCTTGGATGCTCGCCGTGACGCCGGCTGCCACTGCAACCATCGGCCTGTTGGTAACACGGTCGCTTCCTTTCGGTTATGCGTCGGTGCTCATCACCGTCGTGTCTTGCGTCGCGCTGGTCATGGCGCTGCGATCACCAATCGCGCCCGCCATTTCTGCCGGATTGCTCCCCGTCGTGCTCTAGGTCGAGAGCTGGCTTTACCCGCCCTGCATTTTGTTTGGCACAACGCTGCTGGTGCTGACCC
>JBDHQG010000427.1:0-4422 GCA_039806925.1 Limisphaerales bacterium | reverse complement strand
TGAATGGAAATTCAACCGGGCCGACCTACAGGAGCTCATGCTCAAATTGAAGAAGCACGACGCCCCAGTCCCTGCCGCCGCGTGAATACGTCACCGAATTTCTGCCCCAGAGCACTAAGCCGGGACGATGCGGCGAAAAATCACTTTGCGGCGGCTTTGCGCAGGACGATGAGGCCGTTGGCCACGGGACGTTCGCTGCCGTCGCAGGGACTGTTCACCACCCGGCCGCGATACCAGAACGTCGCGGACCCGCCGCCGTCGAGGTTGATGGCTTCGTCGCAACCGATCCCGGCCATGTAGGCGCCCAGCTCTTCCAACGTCATTCCCACTGAAAGGCCGCGCTGACGGCCGTCCACTTCCACGAGGAAAATGTGCGTCTGGTTGAAGCCCACGGCGGAGCGCGGATGCCGTTCAAACATCGAACGCGTCGAAAACGAATTCATCGAACTGCTGTTCCTGGGCTCCTCGATTTTCATCTTCCTTCCGTTGCGCGTGACCAGGGAGCCACCACCGATGGCCGCGCGCGCGGCGCGAAGATCGGGCATCGTGGCGGTGGAGATCGTGACTTCCATGCCGGGCTCCAGGGCCGGCAGATCGGCGGCGCGACGCGGGCCGAACGAAAGGACGACGATGGATTTGTCGAGACGCGCGTTGCCGGCGTCGTTCACCTCCCGAACTTTTGCGACGTATGTTTCGCCGGCATGAAAGGGAATCCAGGAACCGCCGTCGGCCCTTTCCAAAACCAGTTCGCGCCCGCCCGAGGTGCGCGTGGCCCGGCCCAGCGTGGCGGTGTAGAGCACCACGGCGTTGGCGCCGCGCTCCTCGTTGAGGCCGAACTTGAACGTTTTGCCGCCGGCCAACGTGGCCTTGAACTGGGGCGCCACGTCGTCGATGTGCGGGTTGCCGTTGGTATCGATCCAGAACGCGCGGTAGCTCGGATTGCCGGTCGGCTCGCTCACGAGGTCGCCCTCGACGATCTGGATTCCCCGCGGGTCGCCGGCGTAGCGGCTGCCTTCGCGCTCGTAAAAATCCCCGTTCACCCCCGCCAGCGGCGTGCCCGCGGACGCGGGGATGTCGAGCGCCTGATCGCTCACGCGGCTGAGGCCGAGGACCGTTCCCCTGGCGAGCGTGGAACGCACTTCGAGCGTCGGATCGTGGCGTGGAATCTTCACCACATGCACCGACCACGGAGCGGACTCGATCCGTTCGTTGTGATATTTAATGCCCTTGGCGGAGGAATCGTCGGCCGCGGCAAGGCGCAAGGCGCCGAGCAACACGGCCGTCAGCCAGACGTTCAGACGGGGGGCGGAGGTCATGGGTGACATCTTGTAATTGAAGGTGGCGTCGTCAGGCAATCTTCGTTGACGGCATTTTCATAACTGACACGGACCCGACGCACAAGTTTCAGCGGGGAATCGCAACCTATCGTTTGACCAACGCGATTTGTGACGCAGAATGCCGGCACAGAAGATCGATTCCATGCATTCCGTCACGTTTCTGCAGGACCTCGCGGTGGTGATGATTGTGGCCGGGCTGGTGACGGTGATTTTTCATCGTTTCAAGCAGCCGGTCGTGCTCGGCTACATCCTCGCCGGCCTCATCATCGGGCCGCACACGCCGCCGGCCTCGTTCATCCACGACGAGGCGACGATCCAGACGCTTTCCGAGCTCGGCGTGATCCTGCTCATGTTCTCGCTCGGTCTGGAGTTCAGCCTGCGCAAGCTGCGCCACGTCGGCGGCACGGCCTTCATCGCCGCGCTGCTCGAAATCCTGCTCATGGTCTGGGTCGGCTACGAGATCGGCCGCTTCTTCGGCTGGAGCACCATGGACAGCATCTTCCTCGGCGCGATGCTCTCCATTTCCTCGACCACCATCATCATCAAGGCGCTCGCCGAGCTGGGCAAATCCCGGGAGCGCTTTGCGGAGCTGATCTTCGGCGTCCTCATCATCGAGGACATCCTCGCCATCGTCATGCTCGCGCTGCTGTCCGGCATCGCGATGACGGGCGCGCTGAGCGTGATGGATGTCGGCATCACGATCGGCAAGCTCGGCATCTTCCTCGTCGCCGCGCTCGTCATCGGGCTGCTCGCCGTGCCGCGTCTGCTGGGCTACGTCGGCCGCTTCAAGAGCAACGAGATGCTCCTCGTCACCGTGCTGGCGCTGTGCTTCGGGTTTTCGCTGCTGGCGGCGCGGCTCGATTACAGCGTGGCCCTTGGCGCGTTCATCATCGGCGCGGTGGTCGCCGAGGCGCGCGAGATTCATCGCATCGAGATTCTCACCGAGCCGGTGCGCGACATGTTCAGCGCGATCTTCTTCGTCACCATCGGCATGCTCATCGATCCGAAGATGCTGATGACGCACTGGCTGCCCATCGCGGTGATCACGTTCGCGGTGGTGACCGGCAAGGTCATCACCTGCGCGCTCGGATCGTTCGTGGGCGGCAATGACACGCGCACATCGCTGAGGGTCGGAATGGGCCTGGCGCAGATCGGCGAGTTTTCCTTCATCATCGCCTCGCTCGGTTTGCAGCTGAAAGTGACGAGCGAGTTTCTCTACCCGATCGCCGTCGCCGTCGCGGCGATCACCACGCTGCTCACGCCGTACTTGATCAAAGGCTCCGACGGGCTCGTCGGCTGGTTTGACCGCGTGGCGCCGCGTCCGCTGGTGAACGCCCTCGAGCTCTATACCCAGTGGGTCGGCCAGCTCGGCGCGCGTCGCCAGAACAGCCTGGCGACGAAATTGATCCGGCGCTGGTTCTGGCAGATGGCGCTGAACGCCGCGCTGGTGGCGGCCGTGTTCATTGCCGCGGCGTTTGTCGGGCGGCGTCCGCCGGAGGCGTTGGCCGGGCTCCTGCGCGGCGGGGAAACGCTCAAGGCCGCGCTCTGGCTGGCCGCGGCGGTGGTTTCGCTCCCGCTGCTGATCGCCACGTTCCGCAAGCTGCAGGCGCTCGGGCTGCTCATCGCGGAAACCAAGGTGACCGAAGCCGCCGCCGGCGAACGCACCGCCGCCATCCGCGCGATCGTGGCGCAGGTCATCCCGGCCGCCGGCCTCGCGGGCCTGGGATTGTATGTGCTCCTGCTGAGCTCCACGCTGTTGCCGAACACGAAGGTGCTCTTCGTCCTGCTCGTCATCGTGGCGCTGATCGCCTGGCTGCTCTGGCGTTCCTTCATCAGGGTTTACTCGAAAGCCCAGAGCGCGTTGCAGGAAACCTTCGCCCAACCGCCGCCCTCCCGGCACGAGCATGCGCCCGCCGCGCCGCTGGGCGGATTGTTGCGCGACGCGGATTTGGAGATGCACACCATCGCCGCCGGGTCGCCCGCCGCGGGACGATTGATTCGCGAAGTTCCGCTCCGACGCGACACCGGCGCCAGCATCGTGGGCATCGACCGGAACGGCGCCAGCATCGTGAACCCGGGGCCGGACGAGGAATTGCAGGCGGGCGACCAGCTCCTGTTGCTCGGCACCCGCGCGCAGCTCGACAAGGCCAAGGCGTCGCTTTCCGCAACCCCATCAACAGACCTCAACGCGCCGGCCTGAGCCGGGCGGGCTGGCTTTGACTTTCCGGCGCGATCGCGGTTACGCTCGCGCTGCTTCCATGAAAACTCCGGGCCATCGGGCCGTGCTGTTATCGGCCTCGCTGAATCGTCCGATGCCTTGCCGGGTAACACGTCGTTTCATCCCATGAACAATTCGAACAATCGAGATTCCGCGGCACGCTTCCGTCTTCGCTGCGTCGCGCCGCTTTGGATGCCGCTGGTGGTGGCGATGTCGTTCCTGGGCGCGAAGCCCGGTGCCGGTGCGGCGGATGGCGTTCCTCCGGCGGTGCAGTCGTTGTCTCCCGCCGCCGATTCGGTGGTCCGGATTCTCGGCGCCGTCGAGATCGCGTTCAGCGAACCGGTCGCGGGCGTGGATGCCGCGGACCTGCTCATCAACGGCCGGCCGGCGACGAATATGTTCGAGGCGGCGCCGGGGCAATTTGTCTTCGAGTTTCCGCCGCCGGCGGGGGGCAGCGTGAACGTCGCCTGGGCGGACGGCCACGGCATCGTCGATCTTGCCGTTCCGCCGAACCCGTTTGCCGGTGGCGCGTGGTCGTATCTGCTGGATACGAACCCGCCGGTTGACGGCGTCCTCATCAACGAATTTCTGGCCGCCAACGGTTCCGGGCTGCGTGATGACGATGGGGATAACTCCGATTGGATCGAGCTGCGGAACACCAATCCGGTGGCGACGGGCCTGGAGGGCTGGTTCCTCACGGATGATCCGGCGAACCTGACCAAATGGCGTTTCCCCGCAGTCACGATGGAGCCGGATTCCTACCTGCTGGTCTTTGCGTCGGACAAAAACCGCGCGACGAACCTGAACTGGCTCCATGCGAACTTCAAACTGTCGTCGGGCGGCGAGTTCCTCGCACTCGCGCACGAT
>JBDHQG010000426.1:0-4444 GCA_039806925.1 Limisphaerales bacterium | reverse complement strand
CGCACGCACACGCGGCAGCTGGATGAGCTCGAAGTGTTGCGTCTCTCGAAGTCGATGCCGTTCGCGGCAGTGACGTTCGTGGTAGCGGGCCTCGCGAGCATGGGCATGCCGGGCTTCAGCGGGTTCGTCGCGGAGTTCCAGGTGCTCATCGGCGCGTGGAAATCCTTCCCGACCTTCACCGTCATCGCGGGTGCGGGCGTGGTCATCGGCGTGGCCTACACGCTGCGCGCGGTGCAGAAGGCGTTCTTCAGCGATGCGCCGGAAATGGTCGCCGTGGGAGGCGGAACGGCGGCGCTCGGTGGCACGCCGAAATCGCACGACGCGGATCATGACTGGGACGACATCTCCATTCCCGAACGCATCGGCACGGTGATCTTGATCGCGACGACGCTGATCGTCGGGCTCTATCCGCGCGTGTTGCTCGACTTGATTGTTCCTGCGTTGAACTCGCCGCTCATGGAGAAGCTCGTGAAGGGAGGCGCGCAGTGAATTACTCCGAACTCTTCACACTGCTCGCGCCGGAGACGCTGCTCGTCATCGCGGCGCTCGGAGTGTTGTTCATCGACCTGACGACGCTGCGCGGTGAAGATTTGGCCACGCGGATGAAGTGGGGCGCGTGGCTGACGGTGGGCGCGTGTTTCGCCAGCGGCATCGCGGCGTTCATGGCCCCGGCGGCGACCCCGGCGGGTTACCTCGACGGAATGCTGGTGCTCAGTCCGCTCTCGCCGTGGGTGAAGGCGGTGATTCTGCTGCTGACCGGCTGCACGGCCATCGTGTCACTCGGCAGCCGTTTCACCGAACACGCTGGCGAATACTTCGCGCTGCTGATTCTCGCGACGGCGGGGATGCTCTTCCTCGTCAGCACCGAGAACCTCCTGTTGATTTTTGTCGCGCTCGAACTCTTGAGCCTGTGTCTCTACGTGATGACCGCCTTCAACAAGCGCAACGTCCAGTCCGCCGAGGCGGCGCTGAAGTATTTCCTGATCGGCGGTGTCTCGGCGGCGTTTCTTCTCTTTGGTTTCAGCCTCGTCTATGGCGTCACCGGCGAACTGAATCTCGCCAAGATCGCGCCGAAGCTCGCCGCGCCATCGCCGGACCCGCTGCTGCTCGTCGGCCTGTTGATGGTCGTGGCCGGGTTTGGCTTCAAGGTCGCCGCCGTGCCGTTTCATCTCTGGGCACCGGACGCCTACGAAGGCGCGCCACTGCCGAGCGCGGCGTTCATTGCGTCGGGCTCGAAGGTCGCGAGCTTCTTCATTCTCGCGAAGCTGATGATGCTCGGCTTCGCGAACGCCGGCGGCAGCGGCGCTTGGATGGATTTCTCGCGCGGCTGGATGCCGATCCTTGCCGTGGTTGCCGGGCTGTCGGTCATCATCGGCAACGTCGCCGCCATCGCGCAGACCAGCGTGCGGCGGCTGCTTGCGTATTCGGCGGTGGCGCACGCGGGCTACGCGCTGGTCGGGATTCTGGCGAATCAAAAATCCGAAGGTTTGGCGTCGGTCATCTACTACGTCGCGACCTACGCGGTGACGAGTGTGGGTATTTTCGCCGTGGTCGGCGCGGTGCAGGATCGCGCGGGCAACGACAAGCTCCCGGCCTTCGCGGGCTTGAGTAAACGCGAGCCCGTGCTGGCGTTCTGCCTGATGATTTTCCTGCTGTCGCTCGCGGGCATTCCGCCGCTGGCCGGTTTCTTCGGGAAGTTTTACCTGTTCAAATCCGGCCTGCTGGTGAAAGGCGGGGGCCCGGCCAGTCTCGGAATGCTGTGGCTCGTCGCGCTGGCGCTGGCGATGAGCGCGGTGTCCCTCTACTACTACCTGCGCGTGTTGAAGGAAGTTTACGTCTCCGCGCCCGCGCCGGAAACGCCCGCGCTGGAAATGCCGTGGGCCACGAAGGCGGTCGCCGTCGCGCTCGCGTTTGTCGTGCTGCTGCTTGGTTGCCTGCCGGGATTGCTCGTCAACCAACTCGTCGCGGCGATGCAGGGATTTGGCAGCTGAGGCGGACGCGGCACGAGCAGCCATTGCCGACTTTGGCGGGCCGGTCTTTCGGCTCCCGCTTGTTTATGAACCGGAGCGTGACCTTGTTCCTCGTGACGATGCTGCTGTCCGTGATTGCGGCGCGCACCCAGCCATTGCTGGACGACGGTTTCAACGACGACACGGTCGATCCCACGATCTGGACGATTTTCCTTCCGTACACGAGCGCGCCGCGATCCTCCGTGACGGAATCCAACGGGAACGTCCTCCTCGTCCGAAGGGGTGTGCTGGAGGCGAACGCGGCGCTGCCAGCCAGCTTTGATCTGGAGGGAAAGTTTCGTTTCACGGGAGAGGATGACGCGCTGTCGGTCGTGTTTCGTTCCGATTTGTCGCTGACGAACCAGTTCGAGCGCCGCGGGGTGCAGGTGGCCTTGCAGGAGGCCAGCGCGAAGTTCTTCCTGATTCGCGATCCGTTCTCCACCTCGGCGCCGCCAGTCCAGGGTTCGTTCACCATCCAGAAGAATCAGGACGTCCGTTTTCGCATCGTGGATCATGAAGACATCATCCGCGTTTATCTCGACGGCTTCTTCCAGCCGCTGATGACTCTCGCGGTGACGAACCGCCGGGGCGACCGGCTCGCGCTTTACAACGGCGCGTCCCCGGGAGCGAGGACGGCGATTGATGAATTGTCCGTCCACCCGGTGCTGACAACGGTGTTCCTCGACGAACGCCTGGTGCGCGAAGGTCCGGTTCGCCGAACCAATGCGCCGCTGGTGCGGTTCCAGTCGTTCTTCACGAACGCGGCGATCTTCTACACGCTCGACGGCTCGGAGCCGTCATTCGTTTCCAGCGAATACACGGGGGCATTTCGTCCCGCGGCATCCGGAACGTTGCGGGCGATTGCCTATGCCGCGGATTTTTCACAGGCGCTCTTTTCGCCGGCGATTGAACTCGAGATCACGCCGGATGTGTCGCTGACAAACCTGACCCGGGGCGGCGGCGTTCTGCAGACGGAGCCGGGCGGGCGGGTCTTTCCCAGCAACTCGGTGATCACGGTGACCGCGCTTCCGGCTCCCGGCTGGGAATTCATCCGGTGGGAGGGAGCGGCGGAAGGCGCGGAAAATCCCACGACACTCGTGATGACCAATCATCTCGGTCTGCGGGCGGTGTTCGGAGCGGCGCCTGCGTTCACGGTGGTCGGGAATGGCTTTGCCGCGACCACGCCGGAAGGGCCGAAACTCGAATACGGAGACCGCGTCCGGCTCACGGCATATCCGTCCGACGGCAGCTATTTTGTGCGCTGGGGAAATGCGGTGGCGGGCACCAACAACCCGGTGTCGATTGTCTTCACCAATGCCAGCACGGGAATCACGGTGCTGTTCGCGACCCTTCCGGCGGATCAAGTTTCGCTGGTGACGGCGATCGATGGCGATGGCCGTGTCGCCTCGGCACCGGGCGGGAACACGTTCACGCTCGGGCAGACGATTTCGTTGCTGGCGGTGCCCGACACGGATCGCGTGTTTCTCGGCTGGAGCGGCGGCGTGGAATCGCGGACGAACCCGGTTTCGTTGCTGATGGACGGCAGCAAGGTTGTCACGGCGCGGTTTGGTGACGCGGTTCGTTTTCTCACTGCGTCGAACCGTTGGGCGCCGGAAGGCTTCATCGTGGGAATTTCGGCTCTCGCGGGAGCCACGTATGAATTGCAGGCGTCGTCGAACTTTGTGGACTGGATCCGTGTCGGCCCCATCCAGAGCGACGACGGAAAGATCATGTTTACCCACGAAGGAGCGGCGGAGGCTCCGGCGCTGTTCTATCGAGTGGTCGGGCCATGAGGTGGCAAGGCTGGGCCAAGGTGGTCGAGCGTTGCCTGTGAGTGTTCAGAAAGCGTTCTAAAAGCCCGTTTTTCCAATGGTTTCCGACTTTGCGCTTGCGACACGCTTTGTCGAAGTGTTACTAATCCCACCGCATTTATGGCAGCAATTGGCCGATTCCAGAAAGGCGACGAAATCTTCTACGCCAAAGTTGTGGATGGCGAACTCTTTCGCCTGCACGGCGATGTCTTTGGCTCCCCGTCCTTCGACAAGAAGCCGACGCCCTTCAAGGGACTGCGCACGCTGACGCCCGTCAGCCCGTCGAAAGTCATCGCCGTCGGCCTCAATTACGCCGACCACGCCCGCGAAACCGGCAAGCAGGTGCCGAAGGAGCCGCTCTTCTGGCTGAAGGCGCCGACCTCGCTCATCCCCGACGGCGCGAAGATCGAAGTGCCGTTTCCAGCCCACCGCACGGATTTTGAAGCGGAACTTGCCGTCGTGATCGGCCGGCGCGTTCGCAATGTCACGCCGGCCGCCGCGGCCCGATACATCTTCGGCTACACGTCCGCCCAGGACATCAGCGACCGCACGATTCAAAACGCCGAGAGCCAGTGGGCGCGGGCGAAGTCCTTCGACACGTTCACGCCGCTCGGGCCGTATGTG
>JBDHQG010000425.1:0-4446 GCA_039806925.1 Limisphaerales bacterium | reverse complement strand
GTCGGCGTGTTGCCGGCCGAGGCGACGAAGATCGCGCCGGCCGCCGATCCTTGCTGGATGATCGTCCGGAGCAGCGGCGTGTCGCCCTCGCTGCCGAGACTTAAATTGATGATGCGCGCCGCGTTCTTCAGCGCCTGCGCGATCCCTTCCGCGACTTCATACGTGGTGGCGCCTCCGCTTCCGAACACATCGACCGGCAGCACCTTCACGGGCGAGGTCGTGCCATCCTTCGAGAAGGCATCGATGCTCTTGAGCAAAACCTCAAACATCGAAGTGCCGTGCATCGGCTCGGTGCCGGACGCGGCGGTGGATTGTTCGGCGACAGAAATTCCCGGCAGCAGAAAGTCATCGTAAGCACCGCCCGTCTTCTGCACGCCGGTGTCGACCAGCCCAATGATCAGCGGGTCGCCATCCTTCAGCGGCTTGAGGTTCAGGCTGGATGACGCCGACGCGGCTGAATTATCGAGCGCGGGCTGATCCAGCACGGGGAAGTTGGGATCGGTCGATTCCACATCGGAATTCTCGGCCAACAGCTCCCGCGCCTTGTTCGCCGCTTCCTCGTTCTCGAACTTCAATCGCCCGGCGTGGAGTTCATCCGACTTGCCGAGCACCTTTGCACCAAGTTTGTCGGCGACATCCTTCACGCTCTTGCCCTTCTTCATCCGCACAATCAATTCGTCCGGGATCGGCTTGGCACGTTTGCGCGCGCGGATGAGTTGCGTGGCGTCGCGTTCCTTGTTGCGGAAGACGAGCAGCCGGGGCGGACCGCCGTTCGTGCCGGGCAGCAGGGCGCGGCCGAGGTTTCCAAGCAGCATGTCGAGCGCGCGATCTTTGGAGCGATCCCTGAACTTCGTGGAAACGGCCTTCTTCGTGCCGGGCTCGACATAGACCTGCCAGCCCGAGGCTTCCGCGACGGCTTCCAACGTCTGCACCAGGCTCCAGGTGGAAATGTCGGCATCGACGGAATCTTTCTCCTTGCTCCACTTGAGCGAGTCGGCGGCGGACATCGACAGCGGCGCGAACAGGGCGATTCCCAGAATCGCCACCCTGACGGCCCATCGGCGTGTCGCGCAACCCAGTTTCATGCCCGGCAATATAGCGGAATTGAACGCCGTGACCACCGAAAGGTTTCGCCCGGACATCGCTCACATCCCACCGCGCTGGCGTGCGGCTTCGTAGAGGAACACGGCCGCGGCGTTGGCCACGTTGAGGGAATCCACGCCATTCGCCATCGGGATGGCCACGGCCTCGTCGCACGCGGCGAGCACGGCGGGCGAGATGCCATTGCCCTCGCTGCCGAGCACGATGCAGCCATCGCCGCTGAAGTCGCACTGGCCGAGCGTTTGCGACTGGGAATGACCATGCGCGGCGATGCAGCGCACGCCCCGGCGGCGCAAGTAGTGAAGCGTTTGCACCAGCGATGGCGGTTCGATGACCGGGAGCTTGAAGATCGCGCCCATCGAGTTTCGCACGGCGCGACGCATGTAGGGCGACGCGCAGGTTTCGCCCGCGATGAGGAGATGGACACCGAACGCCGTGCTGTTGCGCACGATCACGCCGAGGTTCTCCGCGTCGGCAAGGCCGTCGAGCGCGACGAACAATCGCGGGCTCGGCGCGGTGGCGAGGATGTCGTCGAGCGCGGGCGGTTCCGGGAACCGCGCGACGGCCATGATGCCTTGATACATCGTGAAGCCGACGAGCTGTTCCAGCTGTTCCTTGGGCGCGACGTAGACGGGAATGTGCTCGCGGCGCGCTTCGAGCAGCGGCGTGAATTCCGGGAGCCACCGTTCGAGCATCAGCACGGACTGGACGGTGAAATGGGTTTCGAGCAGTCGGCGCACGACCTTGTCGCCCTCCGCCACGAAGATGCGTTGCATGACGTGGTCGTGGTGCCGGCGCATGGTGCGGTACGGCGCCAGCTCCGGGAGGTCGAGCGAATCGATATGTCGAATCTGAAACATCGTGAGCCGGGAGTGTCGCGGGAGGTTCGGCGCATTGGCAATTCTGAATGCGCCTTCGCTACAACGTGCCGCCGGCGGCGCGTTGAAATGAAAACGTGGCGGGCAACTTTCGTCGCACGCCACGTCCAGAGTCAGACTCGAAGCCTTACAGCTTCCAGCCGTCGCGGTATTCGCGCTTCAAGTATTGCGCCGCATCCTTGTTGTTCTTCGCACGCATCTTCGGGCCGTCCCATTCGAGTTTCGTTCCGGCGCGCAACGAGACGCAGCCGAGCAGGATGATCTCGGTGAGGTACGCCGCGATGTCGAAGTTCGAGTAGGCCGCGCGCCCGCCCTTGATGGCGTCGATCCACTCGACGTAATGACCGGGGCTGCGCCAGATGTTGTTCGGGATCGCGTTGACCGCCTCGTGATCCTTCGCGGCCTTGAGCTCCTTCTCGTCGTTCATGCGGATGAAGAACTGCGAGCCGTAATCGTCGGGCGAGAAGATGCGGCCCTTGTCGCCGATGATGAGGCAGCCGCTGCCGGGAAGCTTGCCCTGCTTGGCGACGATGTCGGTCGTGAGATCGGCGTGCGGACGGTAGGTCTGCTTGCCGTCGGGCGTGCCGTCATACCACCAGAAGGTGAGCGGCGGCAGGCCTTCGCGCTTCGGGAATTGAAAACGGATCTTGCTGCTGAGCGGCCACGATTCCTTGTTCATGCCGGTGGACTCGGCTTCAACTTCCGTCGGGTAACCGAGCTTGAGCGCGCGGAAGGGCATGTTGACCGTGTGGCAGGCCATGTCGCCCAGCGCGCCAGTGCCGAAGTCCTGGATGCCACGCCATTTGAAATCGTGATACGCGCCTTTCTTGTAGGGCCGGAACGGCGCGGAGCCGAGCCACAGATCCCAGTCGAGCGAATCCGGCACGGGATCGGAACCTTCCGGCCGCGCCTGGCCTTGCGGCCAGATCGGGCGGTTGCTCCAGACGTGAAGTTGCTGCGGCTTGCCGATGACGCCGGCCTGGATGACTTCGACCGCACGACGCAGGCCGTCGCCGGCGCTGCCCTGGTTGCCCATCTGCGTGGCGACCTTCATCTTCTTCGCCACGTCGCGCATCATGCGCGCTTCATAGACGGAGTGCGTGAGCGGCTTCTGGCAGAAGCAGTGTTTCTTCATCTTCATCGCCATGATGCTCGCGGGCGCGTGCGTGTGGTCGGGAGTCGCGACGACCACGGCGTCGATGTCCTTTTCCATCTCGGTGAGCATCTTGCGGTAATCCTGGTAGCGCTTCGCGTCGGAGTATTTCTTGCCGCGCGATTCGAGCGTGCCCTTGTCCACGTCGCACAGGCCGACGATGACGCCGCCGGCCTTGGCGGTTTCGTCGGTGTCGCTGGAACCTTTGCCGCCGGCACCGATGACGCCGACCTGGATGCGGCTGTTGAGATTCGCGCCGCGCACGATGTACGGCCCGGCGACGGCGAAGGCGCCGGTGGCAAGCGTGGTGTAGCGGATGAATTGACGACGGCTCACGGAAGGAGCCGTCCCGATGGATAATTGGGGCTTGGGCATGGAGCTACTGACTAGCCGCCGGCGCCGGATATTCACAAGCAGAAAAGCTTGTGTCTTACTTTGATGGGCTTTCGGATCTCCTGACCAACCAAATTGCAAGAGCTGCGATTGTAAGAAAGACAATCGAGATTGGAAACACACCAAACCTGAACCTGAAGAACTCAAGCGCCGCGATATAACAGGGAAACCAGACCACCACAACGACCCATTCTCGTTTGATCTTCATTCTATATACCTCGACTTAACGGGGTTTACGGTCAGCGAAGGCACAGAGGCTTTGCCGAATTGATTGGATGGTCGCTCAATCGCGGTCGTTGCCGCGTAGAATCATGATGAAGTGCAGCAGCGTGAAGAGGGCCGAGACCATGCCGGCGACGTAGGTCAACGCGGCGGCGCCGAGCACGCTGCTCACGCCGGAGCGTTCCTGATTATCGATCAGGCCGAGCGCGAGCAGTTGATCCTTCGCGCGGCGGCTGGCGTCGAACTCGACCGGCAGCGTGATCAGCTGGAACAGAAAGATGATGCCGAACACGATCACGCCGGCCCAGGCGAGCTTGGCGAGGCCGAAGAACATGCCACCGATGCTGATCCACATCGCTGCGTTGCTGGCGAAGCTCGTGATCGGCACGAGCGCCATGCGGAGGTTCAGCGGCGCATACGCGGCCTTGTGCTGGAGCGCGTGGCCGGCTTCATGCGCGGCGACGCCGACGGCGGCCAGCGTCCGGCCGTGATAATTGTCCGACGACAGGAAGAGCGCCTTCTTCATCGGGTCGTAGTGATCCGTCAGGTGTCCGCCGACTTCGTTGATCGGCATGGAATGCAGGCCGGCGTTGTCGAGAATCTCGCGTGCCGCTTGCGCGCCGGACAGGCCGGAGTTCGTCGGGACGCGCGAGTAACGTCCATAGGCGGACGTGAGTCGCATCTGGGCATAGAGCCCGA
>JBDHQG010000424.1:0-4454 GCA_039806925.1 Limisphaerales bacterium | reverse complement strand
CCATCGGAGCGCGGCCGTCTCATCTTGCTCCAGCCATTGGCGGGCGACTCGTTCCATCTGGTTGTTGCGTCTTGTTTCGTCGGCAATGCCCCGTGCCCATGCCGCGGCGAGTTCAGCATTTTGAGTCGAGACGGCATCCACGTACGAGCTGATCACTTCTTCCCGCGCCGCGCCGGCCGGCAGTGTGTTGATCCATTCGCCAGCAGAAGCGGGATCGCTGCCGGCCCAGGTGTTGACCACCCGGCGCAGCCCTTCATTGCGGGTGGCACCTTCGGGAAAGGACGAAGCCCAGGCCACGGCTCCGGCGGGATCGGAGTAAGCCCAAGAAGTAAGCACGCCATGCGCGGCGCTGCTCTGGGTGTCACCGGCTGGCAATGTGGCCACAAATGCCGCCGCATCCTGCGGCGATTGCCGTGCCCATTTTGGAAGGATGGACAGGCAGGCACGATCTCGCAGTTCGCCTTCCGGCAGTTTGGCGGCCCAGGCTTGGGCGGCGGCTGGATTGCTCTCGCCCCATTGGTTGATCAGCGTGTTGATCAAGTTGCTTTGTTCGGTCTTGGAGGTGAGCGAGAGCACGTATTCGGACATTTTCTCCGGTTCCGCTGCCGCCCAATGATGGCTCAAGTTGTTCATCGCACGCTCGCGCATCGGGCCTTCAGGCAGCTGCCTGGTCCACTCCAGCGCGCCCGGCAAATCATGTTGCGCCCACTGCGCGGCCACCAAGCTGACCGCTTCAGCGCGACTGGATCCTGACGGCAGGGAAAGAGCGAACTCCGCCGCGCCCGCCGGGTTGTCATCCGCCAGTTGGTTAATGATGCTGCGTGCGGCCTCCTGTTGCACCTTGCCGGGGGGCAGTTGTTTCACCCATTCCGTGGCCGCCGCGGAATCTGTCTGAGCCCATTGGCTGGCCACTCTGACATAGAGATGGCTGCCAACCTGACTTTGCGGGGATTCCTCGAGGAATGCCATCGCAGCCGAGGGATCTGTGTTTACCCAGCTTCCGATCAAGCTCTCGAACGAGCGGCGGCGATCCGCGCCGGGTGGCATCGTCTTGACGTAGGCCGCAGTCGCCTCCGGATCGCTGTTGGCCCAGGACGAGATCACATTCATCAACGCCGCTTCTCTTTTCTGGCCCGCCGGCAATGACCCGGCCCAGGCGAGCGCCGACGGAGCATCCTTGGCAGCCCATTGGTTCGCGATGGTGCTGAAGAACTGATACTGGTCGGCGCCTGCGGGAAGGCTTTGCGCGTAGGCCGCCGCGCCCTGCGGATCAGCGTCCGCCCACGTCTGGCTGATCAGCCGGAGCGCCTGACGTTTGGTTGAATTGTCGGGAAGCTGCCGGGTCCAGGCGATGGCGGCGTTGGGATCGTTATTGGCCCAGATGCTGACCACCGAATGGATCATTTCGTCGCGAGTGCGTCCGCCCGGAAGCTGAGAGACGAAGCGCGCCGCGGCTTCCGGATCCTTGATTGCAAAGATAGGGCCGAGTGTCTGGAAGGCCCGCCGTTGCTGGCTGCCCGGCGGCAGATCCTTGATCCACGCCCCCGCCGCCGCCGGATCCTTCCCAGCCCAGACGGAGATGACTGAAGAGACGGCCTCTTCGCGACCGGAACCCACGGGCATTTTCAACGCCCCGGCCAGGGCACGCGCGACATCCTTCTCTGCCCAATGCCGGAAGAGCGCATTAGAAAAACCGCGATCTCGGAGCAGCTTCCCGGCGCGTGCCAGCTCCAGGGCGCCGTCGGGATCGCTCCTGACCATCACGGGAAGAATGGAGTCGCGCAGCAAATCGCGCCTCTGCCTCGGATCGGCCAAGGTCTGCACCCAGTTTAAGGCGCTCGCCAAATCATTCTCCGCCCACACGCGGAGGACGATGCCCATCGCCACATGCCGCTCCTGGAGTTTGGGAATCTGCTGCGCGTATGCCAGCGCGGCCATCGGCGAATGTCTGGCCCAACGGTTGAGGAGTATGTATCGGATCTGATATAGCCAGCCTCGTTCCTCCACTACTTTCAGTGCAGCCAAGCGGGCAAGCGCCTGCGGGATATCTTCCGGCGCCAGCGCACGGCTGAGGTCAATGAGCATTTCGTTGACCCGGATGTAGTCGGATTCGCCGGCCAGCGCGCGACACGCCTCTTCGATGATGGCCTCCGCTGACCGCGCACCGCCGGCTGTGTTCCCGGGCGGTTCGATCAGGTGGACGGAAGGCGCGTTGGACATGTTGATCTCCGGTGCGCCGGAGTGGGAGATGGCAGCCGTGGGAGGGAACAGACGATCCACCGTGATGCCGAGGGCGATTCCCATGCAAAGCAACAGGGCGGAAACAAGCCAGCGTTGGTGGTTCATTGGTGCCAGACTCACTTGAACGAGCCAATCCGTTGTTCGATTGGACCATTATTGGAGCTGCAACTCACGCAACCGTTCAAAGTTTGTTGGAGCCGGACCACAGGCTGTCCCAACTGGCAGCGCGTAGCCCGACCGGCGGCTGTTGCAAACTTCCACGATGCCGGCGCGCCTCACCCGCTGCGGACGGGGATCGCCGCGGGCCGCATGTCTTGGACAACAAGGATTTCTGATCCGGAACGATGTGTTTGGATTTTCGTTCGGGTTCAGGGAGCCGACAAGGCCGACGCGCTCAAGCGTTCCGCCTCGCCGCGGCGCTGCTGGAACGGCACGCTGCGGACAATTTCGAGGACCAGGCTCGAGAACCGATGGCCCTTCCTGGAAACTCCCTTCGAAATCGCCTCGAGCGCGCACTTGTCGTAGAATTCCGGCCCGCGGCCAATCGCATAGGTCAGCATCTTTTCCGAGAGGCAGCGCACGAACTCCTCGCGCTTGCTCCTGGCCAGCATCGCCGCGAGATCCGGCGCGCCTTTGAACGATTCGCCGCTCACGAGTTGGCCGGAGGGATCGACGGGAAAGTTGTCGTCCTTCTGCCGGAACGCGCCCACGCCATCGAAGTTCTCGAAGCCGAACCCAATCGGGTCCATGCGCGCATGGCACGAGGCGCAGGTGGGATTCTCGCGATGCTGTTCCAGCCGCTGGCGCAGCGTGCCGGTCAGCTTCACTTCCTTGAGTTCCGGGACGTTCGGCGGCGCGGGCGGCGGCGGGGTGCCAAGGATGTTTTCGAGCACGTATTTGCCGCGCTTCACCGGGGAGGTGCGCGTCGGGTTCGACGTGAGCGTGAGAATCGCCCCGTGGGTGAGCACGCCGGCGCGACCGGTGCCTTTCAAGCTCACGCGTTGAAACGTCTCGCCCTTCACGCCATCGATGCCGTAATGCTTCGCAAGACGTCCGTTCACGAACGTGTAGTTCGCATTCAGGAAATCGAGCACCGGACGATCCTCGCGCATGATGTGTTCAAAGAACGCCTCCGTCTCCCGCTGCATCGCGGCGCGCAGCTCGTCGTCGTAGCCCGGGAAGGTCTTCGCGTCGGGCGATGCAATGCGGAGGTTGCGCAGCTGGAGCCATTGTCCGCCGAAGTTCTCCACGAGCGCGCGGGACTTCTTGTCCTTGAGCATCCGCCTCACCTGGGCGTCGAGGTTCCTGCGCAGCTTTCCCTTCTCCGCGAGCGCGAACAGCTCCGCGTCCGGCATGGTGCTCCAAAGGAAGTAGGACAGGCGCGAGGCCAGCGCGTATTCGTTGATCGGATGCACCGCCTTCGGATTGTCCGGCTCCGGCTGGAGCTCGCCGCGGAAGAGAAAACCCGGCGACACCAGCACCGCCTGCAGCGCGAGTTGAATCCCGCGCTCGAAGGTGTCGCCCTGCTTCTGCGCCATCTGCACGAACTTCGCCAGCCGGTCGATCTCCTCCGCCTTCGCCGGACGCCGGAAGGCCCGCGTGGCAAAGCGCTGGAGGATGGCCCGCGCGTACTCGGTCTTGTTGGTCGGCGCGCCCTCGCTGAAGAAGATGCGCCGGTGCGTTTCGGGCGGCGGCGGCGGCGCGACGTCCAGCGGGCCGGCGATTTCGAGGAACTCGATGTTCAGGTTCCGGTCGCCGCGTTTCTTCGGATCCTTGTTGGTGCTGTCCACGAAGTTGTTGAGGTAGGCCGCTGAAAAACGGTTCGTGCCCGCCGCGAGCCTGACCTTCACCTCGTAGAGCTGCGGCTTGTCGGACTGCGCCGGGACATCGAAGGTCTGCAACTCCTCCTGGTTCAAACTGAGCTTCATCCTGGGCGGCTCGGGCCCGAACTGGTCGCCATAGGCCATCGCGCGCAGGGCGTATTCCCCCGGCTGGGCCACCGTGAAGCGCACAAAGATGTCGCCCTCGCGCGTCAGCTTCTTGCCGCCACCATCGATGACATCCGCCGGAGCAGAGCCATCCATCTCCGCGCCGGGATGGCGGCGCACGCGCGCCTTCGCCGGGTCTTCCGCCATAATCGCCGCCTCCATGATCTTCTCCGCCGCCGCCAGATATTTCTCCATCAACACCGGCGGCACGGAAAGCACGTCCCC
>JBDHQG010000423.1:0-4456 GCA_039806925.1 Limisphaerales bacterium | reverse complement strand
CTCCGCGTTCGGCTCGACGCAGGGATCGACGACGGTCCAGGGCAATGGCGCGGTGGCGTTGGAGGGCGACATTGCCATCAACGAGTTTCTTCTCCTCGATTCGGACGACGCGGCTCCGCTGCGTTCATCGGGCGGGACGAATCTTTCCACCGGCGCGATCCAGCTGCTGCGCCCGGCCTGCGGGGTTGACGTCGCCTCGGCCGGGGGCCGCCTGCAGCTGCTCGGGCGGCTGAGCGGCCCGGGCGGGCTCACGAAGTCGGGGGCTGGCACGCTCGAGTTTTTTGGTCCCGCGACGAACGACTATGCCGGGCTTACGATCATCGCGAATGGTTCGGTCGAGGCGCGGCACGGGAACGGGCTCGGCGTGGGCTGGACGTCCATTCCTGGGGACGTCGTGGCGGGTGATGACACGGGCGCAGCGGCGACGGCCCGGCTTCGAGTCCAGCTGCCGGGGCAGTTCAATCCGCGCGCCGGCGTGCGTCTCAATCGCAGCGGGCGTTTGGAGCTTTCCGGTGGACTGCCTCCGGCCAGCGCCTGGGTCAGCCGGGTGGAAGGTGACGGAGGCATCGATCTTGGCGCGAACACCCTGCTTGTCATCAGCAATGCTGTGGACACCGTGTTCGCCGGTTCGATCTCGGGAACCGGCGCGTTGAACAAACGCGGCGCCGCCACGCTCACGTTGTCCGGCGGCGGTTCCTTCAGCGGGCCGGCGACCAATATCGAGGGGACATGTGTCGTTCACGGCGAGTTTCCGAATTGTCCGGTGACGGTGAGCGCCGGCGCGTTGTCGGGAGATGGCGCGGTCAGTTCGATCCAGGTTGAGGCGTTCGCGCTGGCGGGCGCGGAATCGGGAGTTGCCGGACGCCTCGGCGGAGAGTTGTCGGCGGGCCGCCTGACGTTGAACAACATCGGGTTTCTCAGCCTGGATCTCTTCGGTCCTCATCCCACGGGGGGAAACGACAGCTTTGCCATCAGCGGACCGGTGAACCTGTCGAGCTTTGGCGTGCTGTCACCCAGCCTGCGCTACGCGCCGAGGGAAGGGGAGGTCATCACATTGATCCGCAAGCTCTCGGCGGGGCCGATCTCCGGCACGCTTGGCGACTGGGCCCAGGGTTCCACCCGGATTCTCGGCGGCATCCCGGTGCATGTCAGCTACACCGGAGGAGACGGCAATGATCTCACGCTCACCGTGACCAATCTCGCCGCGGGGGCCGCGGCGGCGCAGATCGTCTCGGGCAACGGCAACGGGTTGATCGAGCCGGACGAATGCAACCTGCTGTTCCTCGGCGTGCAGAACCGCCGCAGCTCGCCGATCAAACTCGAGAACGTCCTGCTTCGCTCGCTCACGCCGGGCGCGCTCGTCACCATCGCGTCCGCGGATTACCCGGACATTCCGGCCGCCAGCACCGGGAGCAACATGACCCCGTTCCAGGTGCGGACGCTCGCGACGCATCCGTGCGGCGCCCCGGTCGCCCTGGAGCTCCAGGCCACCGTCGCGGGCGAAGGAACGTTTGCGATTCCGTTCACATTGTTGGGCGGGACGGATTGCGCGAATGGCGGCGGCGCGTGCGAGAGCTGCACGCTGGTCGGCAGCGCGTTTTCGGAGAGCACACCGGCGTTGGGCCAGCCGCTGATCGCCGCGGGCGAAGCGTCGATCTGTTTTCCGGAGAAACCGTGCCCGGGCGCTGATCTGCGGACCAATCTTCCGCCTGCGCGGTTCATTCAGCATTCATTCACGAACACGACGGGCCGCGAGCTGTGCCTCACCGCCCAGCTGCGCTCGGATTGTCCGGCTGGCCCGGCGGGGGCGCTTCACGCCGTGGCTTATCTGGGGAACTCCGTTCCTTCCGTGCCGTGCGAACGTTACCTCGGCGACTCCGGCGCCTGGACGGGTTCCGGATATGCGCCGTTCTCCTTCCGCGTGCCGGCGGGATCGAATTTCGTGCTCGTGGTCACGACCCGCGCCCAGAATTTCAGCTGCGCCAGTTACGGGATGGAGCTCTTCGGGCTCCCGTGTCCGCTGCCGCGGCTTGAAATCGCGCGGGACGCCGCCGCCGGTCAGGTGCGGCTGCAATGGAGCACCGCGCATCCCGAATGGCGTCTGCAATCCCGCGCAGCCGTCATCGGCGGCGCTGGCTGGTTGGATGGATCAGCCGATCCATTCGTGCCGGTGAGGGACGGCAGATTCACCGTGACCAATCGCGTTGAATCTCCGGCGCAGTTTTACCGGCTTTCCAAATAGCAGGGGGGAGATGGCGCGGCACGCGGCGGTTTGCGGGCTTGCTCCTTTCGCGCGCTTCGTTACAACTTCCGCGCGATGAACGTCATTGCCATGACCTTTTTCAGCCCGCGCGCTTTTCCGCGCTGGGCATCGTTGCTCATGGGCGTGGCGTTGCTCGGTGGCTGCTCGATCAAGAAGCTGGCGATCAACAAGCTCGGGGACGCGCTCTCGGGCAGCGGGACGGCGTTCGCGTCGGATGATGATCCGGAGCTGGTCCGGGCGGCGGTGCCCTTCAGCCTGAAGTTGATCGAAAGCCTGCTGGCGGAGAGCCCGGGGCACCAGGGGCTGCTTCTCGCCGCGTGCAGCGGGTTCACGCAATACGGTTACGCGTTTGTGAATCAGGACGCGGATGAGCTGGAGGATTCCGACATCGCGGCGGCGACAAAGTTGCGCGGGCGCGCGCGCCGGCTTTACCTGCGGGCCCGCGGCTACGGCCTGCGCGGTCTGGATGCCCGGCACCCGGGGTTCGAGCAGTCGTTGCGCAGGAATCCCGCGGCGGCGGTGAAGCGGGCGAAGGCTGGCGACGTGCCGCTGCTGTTCTGGACGGCGGCGGCGTGGGGGGCGGCGATCTCGGTGTCCAAGGACGATCCGGCGCTGATCTCCGACCAGCCGGTGGTCGAGGCGTTGATCGACCGGGCGCTGGAACTGGACGAGGATTTCGATCACGGCGCGATTCATGGCGTGCTGATCTCCTACGAGATGGTCCGGCAGGGATTGCAGGGGGATCCGGCGTTGCGCTCCAAAAAACATTTTGAGCGCGCGATGGAGCTTTCCGGCGGCAGGCTGGCGTCGCCGCTGGTCAGCTACGCGGAGTCGGTCTGTGTCGAGAAGCAGAACCGCGCGGAATTTCAGGCGCTGCTGGAGAAGGCGCTCGCGATCAACCCGGATGCGGCGCCCGAATCGCGCCTGCTCAATCTCGTGGCGCAACGGCGCGCGCGCTGGCTGCTCGGGCGGGCGGATGATTTGTTCATCGGCGGTGTGAAATCAGACGGTGGTAAATAGTGTGCGTATGACTGGACTAAGGAATCTCAAGGCTCTCACAGGCGCGGCGCTCGGGCTGATGCTTACGACGGTGGTCACTTTCGCGGCGCCGGTGAACGCCACGCTGGGCACGCTCGCGCCGGAGGGGACGTCGTACCACCGCATGTTGCTGGAGATGCGCGACAAGTGGCGCAAGGCGCCGGGCGGCGGCGTGAACCTGCGCATTTACGCCGGCGGCAAGATGGGCGGCGAGGCGAAGATGGTCAGCCAGATGCGGCTGGGCGCGCTCGATTGCGCGCTGCTGACGGTGACGGGGCTTTCCGAGATCGAGCCGGCGGTGGCGGGATTGCAGAACATCCCGATGATGTTCCGCTCGCTGGACGAGGTGGATTACGTGGGCGAGCACCTGCGCCCGATGCTGGCCCGGCGCATGGAGAAGTCCGGCTTCGTGGTCCTGTTCTGGGGCGACACGGGCTGGGTCCGTTTCTTCTCGAAGCAGCCGATGATTTCGCCGGAGGATTTGAAGAAGACGAAGATGTTCACCTGGGCGGGCAACCCGGCGTTCACGGAGATGTTGAAATCAGGCGGCCTGCAGCCCATCCCGCTGGAGACGGCGGACATCGTGCCCATGCTCGATACCGGCCTGATCAACAGCGTCTCGCTGCCGCCGTTCGTCGCGCTGGCCATGCAGGTGAACACCCGCGCGCCGCACATGCTGGAGATCAACTGGGCGCCGCTCATCGGCGGGTTCGTGATCCGCAAATCGGTCTGGGACAAGATTCCCGCCGAGGCGAAGGAGACGCTGCTCAAGGCCGCCGATGAAGCCCGCAAGAGCAACCAGGCCAACGGCCGCGCCGAAAGCGACAAGGCGGTGCAGGCGATGAAGGACAAGGGGCTCACGGTCCACAAGCTGACGCCGGAGCTCGAGGCGGACTGGCGGAGCGCCTCCGAATGGTACTGGCCCCGGATTCGCGGCAAGCTGATCCCCGTGGACATTTTCAGCGAAGTGGAGCGCCTGCTCAAGGAATACCGGTCGCATTCCGCGGCCACGCCTCCCCGGCCATGAGCGAGCCGGCTCCGGGCAGCTCCATTTCCGCGTCGGACACTCCCGCCGTTCCCGCGTGGCGCCGGCTTTTGTCCGGCGCCTAAGACGGGGTCATGACCGCCGTGCTCGCGGCGATTGTCCTGTTCCCG
>JBDHQG010000422.1:0-4457 GCA_039806925.1 Limisphaerales bacterium | reverse complement strand
GGCCCGGCTGCGCTCCGAGTTCTTGAACATGAAGTGCGCTTCGTCGATGCACAACATGAGGCCGCTGCGTTGAAGCATCGCCTCGACACGCCCCTGCCTCTCGCCGCTGTTCAAGCTTTCTCCCGCAGGCAGGCCAAGTGCTGACGCAATGGAACGGAAGAAGTTCGTCTTGTTGTTGATGCCAGTCAGCCCAACGTAGCGAACTTCTCCGAGGTGCCGCGCGCACCAGGAACGTACTGCTTCCGATTTTCCTATGCCATCAATCCCGTTGACCATGACAATCCGGCGCAACCTCAGCCCTGCGTCGAGCGTATCGAAGATTTCGCGAGCGATAGACGTTTCCGCGAAGCTCTCTTCAACCCTCTTCCCGAAGCGCGCCTGAAACTCGAAGAGCGCGCCCATGATGTCATGAAAGTACGGCAGAGAAGGCACCTTGAAATTTTCACCAAGTAATTCTGGCCACTCTTCTCCGATTTCGCACTCACTCACCAAAGCCTCAGTCGTCGCCTCGCCGGGAGCTGAAACGATCATTCTCGGATCGGTGCAAAGACTGATGATGAATTCTGCCAGCCCTTCACTGGCAAGCAGGGCGCAGAACCGCTGGAAATCAGCAGCCGGATAGGATGCCTTCCCGTGCCGAATGGGAGTTTCCTCGTAGGTTGTAAGATCCGTTACAGTGTCACCAACCAGGGGAAATTTTTCTTCGTACCATCCCCGCTTGTCACGCATCAGCTCCTCGCGCACCACGCACGCCTGATCGACTTTGTAAATCTGACCCGGCTTCATTCCGAACCGGTGCATTGACGGCGTTCCAATGCGTTCGGCGAACTCCTTGAGAAACTCAGCGACCCATTTCTTGAGCCCGCCTGGATGTGAGTTGCCTGCCAGCTCCGGCAACGACAGCCCTTGGAGGAAGAACACCAGGCTGCGCGCGCGAGGACTCGTGAGAATGCCTGCCTTCTTCGTGACGATGGTGCCCTGGATGCCTTGCGCGGCGACGTAAACCGGATCGGACGCGTGGCCATGCTGACGCGCGCCACCGGATGATCTGCGTGTTGTCATTGCGGCTCTCCCTCACTTTCCCTTTCAGCTTCGCGTTTCGCTTCGGCCATCAGCCGGATCGCCATTGCACGCACGATACAACACAAGCTTGCGCCCGAGATTCACGCGCAGCGCATTTGGCGACACCGCCAGCCAGTCGGCTGAGTTTGGGACTGACTGCCACAGGAATTTCAGAAGACGACGACGGATCTTCGACTCCGACTTATCAGCGTCCACCAAGGAACAAAACACCTTGCAGACCGTGTACCAGAATGCGGATTGCTCTTCAGGAGTCGGTCGCAGTGGATCACGGAAGAGATCGCGCATGTAATCGAGGATGAAGCCAAACTCGCCGCGCGGTTCGGCAGTTATTGCAGCGTTGGCCCGCCGCGCGATTTTCTCTGGAAGATAGAGTTCCAGGCGCGAGAAGTTTTCAGCACCGGCATCGCGTTCGATGACGAGATCAAAGAGCCTGCGCCATTGCCGGGCGCTGAGCGACGCCCCCTTACGTTTCCGCGCCAGATCCATCTCGTGGCAGTAGTCTGCGATGCCCAGGCGCGCGAACTCCTCTTCGCTCAATGAAGTATCGTGAAGACGGCGCTCAAACGTGGCGGCGAAGGCGCGGCGCAGCAACTCCGCACGGGCGATCTGTGACTCTGAGATCTGCGAAAGGGGAACGGGCGGGCTCCACTCACGCCGGGCAGGCGATTCGCAGTAGTCGCGAACGGAACGATAGCCGCCCCTGCGAGCATTCCGCTCAAGCTGCTCGCGAGTTGCCAGAGGGAGATCCTCGAATGCCCAGGCGTCAGTCTCCTGCCCGCGCACGAAGACTTTTCCGGTGGGAGCAAGACCTTGAAGCTTGAAACGAACTGTGCGTGACGAAACGCCCAACTTTGCCGCGATTTGTGACGCGGTGAACTGGTGGCGGGTTGAGTTCTCGGGGGCGCTCATGCTCAGGCTGTGGAAGAAAGAACGAGACGGCCTCCAATACGCGCGTCAACCCGCCAAGGCCCGCGCGTACCACGGCAATCGTCCCCGAAGTGCCCGGAGACCGTCTCAAATTTTGAAGGCGCGGATGCGGCGACGCTGCGCGCAGGGAAGCATGACCTCGCACAGACCGCTCTCGCCGGGCGGGTATGACCCGCCGCCGCATCCGCTTGAATTGAAAAGCCACCAACGACAGCCCGCTCGATATGAACGCGGGTCAACGATAACCCGTCGCGCACAGCTCCAGTCTGGCGCGAAACCTCTCGAACTGCGGTGGTGGCGTGAGTGGTCATCAGCTTGATTCAGCTTGCGGCGGTCTGAAGACCCGAAACCGCACCGGTAGCCATCAGGCCGATGGTGAAGCGTTCCAGGCAGCGCGCAGCCAGCTCATCCGTGGCGAAGAACACGTCCCGCGACACGTCCATTCCCAGCCCCGGACGCACGCCGAGATATTGGTAGGAGAGATCGCCGAACAGCATGAACACCTTGGAGACGTTCGCGCTAGTCGAGTAAGCCGGGAGCGTGTCAATCCATCGGATCGGGAATCCGTCCAACGTGGGGCCGATGTTCGCGAAACCGCTTGCACCGACGCCGATGATTTGCGCCTGCGGATTATACGGCTTGTCTCCAGCGGTGTTGAGGCTGGCAAGGTGTTGCTCAAACGTCGGGTGCATGTAGTAAGCGCCCGTGCGAAGGATAGGGGCGTCCACCACGGCGCGGATCGCGCGGATGTTCGCCAGTGTCGCATCGCTGTAGTGCGTCTTCGTGGACGCCATCTGTGTGACCTTCGAGTTGGTGATCGTGCTCTTGGTCAATCCTTCGACCGATCCGTTGGCTCCCGAGCCAGCGCCGGTCGATGCAAAGAAGTTGTAGTCCTCGATATAAGCCAGATTCCGCGCGCAGTAGCGGGCGAGGAACTGACCCAGGGCAACGATGCTGTCGGCATCCAGTTCGCTCGGCACGCGGACGAGTCCGCCGAATTTCTCAGGCGAGAATGTCACCCATTCGGTTTGCGGAGACTTCTCGGTGACAGTTCCGCTCTGAGCAATCAATCCGAAGGTCGGATCGGTTTTGAGACGCGGGAGCTTCGTTGTGCCGGTGCCGAGCGGGTAGACAGTGCCATACTTTCGAGCCATGCCGTATTCACTGACCAACTCGACAACTTCACCGCCGTAGGCAGTGGGCAGCGGAATATCCGAGCTGGTAAGCGCGGCCCGCTGCGAAACGTTAAGAGCACTCCGACTCTCACCCAGCAACACATCGCGCCGGTGAGCATCCATCCCATTGAGCGCGCCAACTGCATCAGCACCGAGAATGCAAATAGCAGCAATGGCACGCGCGCAGTCCTCCGACACTGACGGAGGCATTCCAGGCTGACGAGCGCCCACTGAATTCATGCGGCTGGCGAATCCCCGCCGCAACGTGTCACTGGACCGGCGCAGATCGCCCGTGTCTTTCTCGACATCATCCAGCCGCTTCTGCATGTCATCGAAGGAACGCAGCTTTGGCAGGATTTCGTCGAAGCCCTTCTTGATTTCCACCATCGCACCGCCCAGCCGTTTCAATTCTTGATCTTCCATAACTGTCTTAATCTTTCGTTTTGCGGGCCGTGGTCACTGGCCCAGGTTGCGCGACGGCTCCACATGAACCGCGCGTGTTGACCGCTGCCGCGCACCCCGCATCCATCACCAGCGACCCCAGGGCGAGAGGTTGACTGTCGCTGTGACCGTCTATTAGGCAGACAAAGTGTCTTGAGCAGGCTCCCCAGCCGATTTCGCGTGATCGACTTCGAGGTGAACCGGCTAAAATCGTTTTGCAATGGCCTGCCGGGCGTTTGCAAATGAGGTTCAGTCAAGAAACGCACTCCCGGATGTTGGAGATCCCCGGCCCCGCAAATCGAATTCTGGCGCGCTTGGTGCATCAGGCTCGTTTCAGGGTTTTCGCGACGGATTCCGCTACTGTGGTCAAGGCGTGCAGATATTGGGCATCGTCCGCCTTGCGTTGCCGCTCCCATTGCCGCTCCTCGCGGCGGAAGGCTTCCGGATCGCCACACACTTCGATCATCTCGCCGGTGTAAGAGTTTTCGATCAGGTTGCGGGCATCGCGGCGGGCGGGAGCGGCAGGCTTGCCGCTCGACACCTGTTTCAAGGTGCTGGCCAGCAGTTGTGACAGCTCCACGAGATCACTCTTCTCAATGCACCCGCTCTTGAAGGCCAATTGCAGGGCGTCTGGATTGGCCGGGATGCCCACCGCCGAGACTTCCAGCAGTTCCGCCTTGGTGTACTTGCGGCTGTACTCGGTCGCGTGGTTGCCTGGCTCCCACTCGTGCGGGATGAAGCCCACGGACGAGGCGTTCAGGAATTTCCCCCGATACAGGTCGCGAGCAATCTTCGCGATGGGATTTTCCTTCGAGGCAAAGCGCCACACCT
>JBDHQG010000421.1:0-4465 GCA_039806925.1 Limisphaerales bacterium | reverse complement strand
CTCCGGCATCCGCCCCGTGCCGCCCATGAAACCCCAGCAACGGACGAGCGGCGCGAGGGTGATGTCGAACGCGCCGCCGGTTTCCTCGCTGAGCCGCCGGGCGTGTTCCAGCAGGTGGAAGACCGGCGGCGAAACGCGGACGGCCTCGTGCGCGGCCCGGGCATTGACATGGGCAATCTCGCTCGTCGGACGATACAGGCTGAGCTGCGCTTCGAGCCGGTCGATTTCATCGAGCGCCTCTTCGCCCGCGGCGCGCAAGGCGACCGGGTTGTCGCCGTGGAGCACGATCTCGAAGCGCGTGGCCATCGCGTTTCGCGCGAGGGTGACGGGTTCGGGCTGTGGCCGGCTCATGCGCGGGAGCATGTCAGCAGATGCCGGAAAAGAAAAACAGGTTTCGCGGCTTGAGACCGCGAAACCTGTGCGAGTTCAGAATCGTAACCGCTTACGAGAGTCCCTTGATGGAACCGTAGGTGATCGGCTTCACTTCCTTGCCGTCCGCCGTGGTGACCTTGCGGGTCTTCTCGTCGAAGAGGCAGGTGATCTTCAGGCGCTCGGCCATTTCGGCGAGCGAGATGACCGTCTGCACGCGCACGGCGAGGTCGATGTTCGCGTTCGGCGCCTTGCCGGAGCGGATGCAGTCGAACCAGTTCTTCTCATGCACGCGGATGTCCTCGTGCTGGAGTCCCTTGATGGGATCGATGCCGAGATCCTTGCGCTCCGCCTCGGTCAGGCCCTCGTATTCGTCGGCGAAACCGCGCTCGGGGATCATCTGGAGAACGTTGCCGGAGTCACCGATTTCCAGCGTGGCTTGGTGGCCGTAGATGCGGAAGCCGTCGCTCTTCGCGTTCACCGTGCTGCTGCTGACGGTGAGGAGCATTCCGTTCGGGAACTCCGCCGAGAGCTGGACGTGTTCCGGCACATCGCGCTCGGGCGTGCCGGGCGTCTTGCGATCCGTATGCACATGGCGGGTGCCGATGCTGGTGACGCGGGTCGGAAACTCCGGCTTGCCGGTCGCGAGCATGAGCGGGTGCAGACGGTGCGGGACGAGATCGCCCAGCAGACCGCCGCAGTAGGGATAATACTTGCGCCAGCGGTGGAAGGCGTCCGCGCTGAACGGGCGGTTCGCCACGGGGCCGAGCCACGACTTCCAGTCGATGTTTTCCGGGGTGCTTTCCTTCTCGATGGCGTAGTTCCATTCGCCCTTCGGATTGTTGCGGCAGTAATAACCCTGCGCCCAGACGAGCTGGCCGACCTTGCCCGCCGTGATGAGCTGCGCCGCCTTGTGCCAGGCTCCGGCGGAAGTTCCCTGGGAACCGACGGTGAAGATCTTTCCAGTCTTCTTCACGGCATCATGCACCTTGAACGCCTCATCCAGATAGCGCGTCATCGGCTTTTCGCAATAGACGTGCTTGCCGGCGTTCATCGCATCGATGGAGATCGGCGCGTGCCACGGATCATGGGTGGCCACGACGACGGCGTCGATATCGCCGCGCTCGAGAAGCTTGCGATAATCGCTGAAGAGATCGGCATCCTTCAGTTCGGCCTTTTCCTTCGCCCAATCACGGCGCTTGTTGAAAAGATCGCACGCCGCGGCAACAACGACGTTGTTCTGGGAGGCGTTCTTGTGAATGCCTTCAAGGTGGTTCTTGCCGATGCCGTAACCCACGCCGATGACGGCGACGGCGATACGGTCATTGGCACCAATGACGCGGCCCGTGGAAGGAGCCTTGCTTTGTCCGTAAACGGGCGTCTTGAGAATGCCCGTGGCGGTGACGGCTGCCGTGACGGCAGCGGTCTTTTTGATGAACGACCGACGGGAATCGCCGGCCGGCTGGTTTGTTCTGTTGTCCATAAAACCTGGTTCGTTTTTTATTGTCAGTTTTACTGGCTGGTAGAAGCAAAGAGTAGGGGATTGCCTGTTCGGGTCAATCTGGATTTGCAATCGTTGCAAGGTTCGGGCGCATCTTTTGGGCCTGTTGCCCAAATCAAGATTGGTGTGGCGCGTCTGCCAAATGCGCGCGCCCAACAACCCCGGTGCGACTGTGGACATTTGCAACCCTCGCGTCCTGGCGGGCCGCGCGTGAAGGCGTCAGTTGCCTGGGCGGGGTTGGGACATTCCCCCGCCATCCGTCATTGGCCCCGCCTTCTGCCGGCGGGCACTCAATTCCTTCCAGGTCGTAAGCACGATGCCGCGCTCTTGAACCAGCGCCTTCACCCGCGGATCGATCAGCGCCTTGAGATCTCCGAATCGTGATTCGCTGGAGCCGGTGATGATCGGGAAATCCTCCGTCGGCCGTGACGCGTGAAACAAAATTTCCGTGACGCCGGGCTTTAATTCCTTGAGCAGCGCCAGCAGGCGTTCCGGTTTCTCCTCGGGCTTCCAGCCGTAGGAACCGGTGTGCAGATCGTCCAGCACCGGCAGGCCGGCGTTCCAGATTTTGGGAATCCACGCATGAAGCTTCTTCAGCCCGTCGCCGTTCTCCTGCATGGCGTGCGTGGCGTGTCCTCCGATGGCGAGGATGGGAATCTTCATCTCGATGCCGATCTTCGCGAAGCGCTCAAAGTAATCCGGGCGCGCAAAGAGCGTGCCCATGTGGGAATCCAGATGCGTGATCGGCAGTCCCATGGTCTGGGCACGGTCAATTTGCGCGCGAATCTCCGTTTCGATTTCGTCCGCCGTGGCCTTCGTGATCACCCCCGCGACGTTCCGCCACAGGCAGCCTTCAGGATCGACAAGGCCCGGCACGCGCGCCTTGCCGGCGACTGGTCCCCAGCGATACGGCGCCCATTCCGACGTGAGCGTCAGGTGAAGGCCGCTGTCGATTCCGGGATGTTGTTTCAGGTAATGCCCGATGTCCGGCACCCAGGGGCAGGGCATCATCACCGCCCAGGAAGTGGCGACGCCTTTCTGGACTGCCTCGATGGCGCCGAGATTGGACGGGCGCGACATGCCGACGTCATCGACGTGGAGAATCACGACGACCTGATCCGCCTTCCAACCGAGTCGTTCGGCGAAGTTCGGCGCGCCGTGGGCTGAAAACGCCGGCAGAGCCGCGAGAAGTGGGAGGAGCAGGAGGATTCGTGGAAAAGGGATGGTTGTCATGGGCTGTGGTTTGATGAACGAATCAAACTTCAACCGCAATGCCGGCGTCCAGCTAAAGCGGTCTTACCGCCGATCTCCGAGCGCGAGTTGCAGTTGGTCGTTCTCGCTCAATGCGCGCGCGTCGAAGCCCAGTTCGCGCAGCGTCTGGGCGAACTCGGAGGCGAATCCATGCACCGTGAAGATTTGTTTCGGGCTCACGCGCCGGACGAATTCGATCAGCTCGGGATGATCCGCGTGGTCGCTCAACGGGAATGCAGCGTCAGCCTGGTATCGGTAGCGGCAACCGCGGTCCATCGCCCAGCCGGTGATCACAGCGACGCGCGCGTTTCCAATGATTTTTGGCCGGATGGTTTTGAGGGCGCTGGACGGACAGATGATGACCTTGCGTTCGATGGGCTCATCGGCCAGCAGTTCGTGAACAGGAAATTCCCAGCCCAGTTCCACGTACGTTCGGGTCATCTGCTGGACAGCGCGGTGGACCACGATGGGCAGGTCGGCATCGCTCAATGCGCGAAGCAGCTCCTGCGCGCGCCCGAGCGAGTAGCCGAGCAGCACCGCAGTGTCTCCGGCGGCAAGCGTGTCACGGCAGAATTGAATGATGTCGGCCCGCGTTTCGGCGGGAGGAGGGAACGCATATTGCGGGCGGCCGAAGGTGGTTTCCATGATCAGCCAGTCGCAGCCCTGGGCGGGCGTGGGTTCGCAAATCTCCGCGGACAAGCCGGGACGAAGCTTGAAGTCTCCGGTGTAGAGCAGGGAACCGCCGCCCCATTTCACGAGCGACATCGCGCTGCCAAGAATGTGCCCGGCAGGCAGCAGGGAAATCTCGTAACGCGATCCGGGTGAGTCGAACTCGCGCGCCTCGCCAAAGGGGAGAATGTGCTCGACGCGCTTGCCGCCAAGCCGCGCCTGCATCAGGCGACGCGTGGCTTCGGTGGCGATGATCTCGCGGTGCGAGGCGGTGTGATCCGAGTGGGCGTGGCTGACAAAGACGCGTTCGCCGTGCGGCCGCGCTTCATGGGCGTCCAGCCAGAGCGCGAGTTCGGGAAGATGAATCGCGCCGCGCACATACTGAAACGGCAGGGACGACACGATGAGAGTGTGGGTCGCCCGCCGTTGGAATGCAAACGCGCCTAGCTTTTCGGCGGCGGCGAGAACCCAAACTCCTTCACGAAATCATCCGCAGCCGCCTCGATCCGCACGGGCTTGCGCGTGAACGGATCCTTGTAGCCGAGGAACACGGAGCGCAAACCAAGCGGGGCCTTCGCGCGTTCGTTGGCGCGGGCATCGGGGCCGTACAGATCGTCGCCAACCACCGGATGCCCGCAGGCGAGCAGATGAACGCGGATCTGGTGCGTGCGGCCG
>JBDHQG010000420.1:0-4465 GCA_039806925.1 Limisphaerales bacterium | reverse complement strand
TTCCTGGAGCAACTGGTCGAGGCCCTGGCGGAATTGTTTATACTTCGCCGTGTTCGGATTGTGCAGGTAGGCGAAGGTCTCCGGCGTGAAGCGCGGGATTTCCTTGTAGGTGATGCTCGCGTCGGTCGTGAGCGTGTCGCCGATGCCGAAGCCGTCGTGGCCGACGAGGCCGATGACGTCGCCCGGATAGGCCTCGTCCACGGTCTCGCGTTCGTTGCCGAAAAGTTTGTGCGAGCTGCTGAGGCGGACCTTCCGCTGGCTTTGCACATGCGTGACGCTCATGTCGCGCTCAAACTTGCCGCTGCACACGCGCAGGAACGCGATGCGGTCGCGATGACGCGGGTCCATGTTCGCCTGAATCTTGAAGATGAAGCCGGAGAAGGCCGGATGCTCGGGGGCGATGAACGGAGTGCGCCCGTCCCCGGGCGCAGAAGGCGTCGTCGGTTCGGAGGCGGTGGGCAATTTCAAGCCTGTGCGCGTGGCGGATGTTTCTGCGCCCGGGGACGGGCGCACTCCGTTGGCACTGTGGCGTCCCTTCGGACCGGGAGCATGACGCAGGAAGCCATCGAGCAGGAGTTGCACGCCGAAGTTGTTCACGCCGCTGCCGAAGAAGACGGGCGTGGTCTTGCCCGCGAGCACGGCGGCTTCGTCGAAGCTTTCGCCGGCGATCTCGAGCATCCCGAGTTCCTCGGTGACCTTCGCGTAGGTTTGGTCGTCGAGGCGTTCGCGGATGATCGGGTCCGACAAATCGCCGATGTCCTCCGGCGCGCGATACATGCCGCCGACGGTGCGTTCGAAAAGATGGACCTGCTTGGCGCGACGGTCGAACACGCCCTTGAAGTCGGCGCCGTTGCCGATGGGCCAGTTCACCGGAAACGCGCCGATGCCGAGCACCTTCTCCAGCTCATCCAGCAGGTCGAGCGGCTCGCGCGTGGGCCGGTCGCACTTGTTCATGAAGGTGAAGATCGGCACGCCGCGTTGACGGCAAACTTCGAAGAGCTTGCGCGTCTGCGCCTCGATGCCCTTGGCGGCGTCGATGACCATGACGGCCGAATCGACGGCGGTGAGCACGCGATAGGTGTCCTCGGAGAAATCCTTGTGGCCGGGCGTGTCGAGCAGGTTGATGCGGAAGCCGTCGTAGTCGAACTGCAGCACGGTGGAGCTGATCGAGATGCCGCGTTTCTTCTCCAACTCCATCCAGTCGGAGGTGGTGGCGCGCTGGTTCTTGCGCGCGGTGACGGAGCCGGCGAGCTGCACGGCGCCGCCGTAGAGCAGGAGCTTCTCGGTCAGCGTCGTCTTGCCGGCGTCCGGGTGCGAGATGATGGCGAACGTGCGGCGTCTCTGGATTTCTTTCGTGATGTCCACAGGAGCGCGGACGGTAGCAGGCGACGGCGCGGGAACCAAGAGGAGAAGAACGTGCGCTGGGAGGGCGGGATTTAAGGGGTGGATTGAGGTTGCCGAATGAATCGGAAATGGAAACGACTGAATCAGCCGTTGAGGTGAAAACGCTCAAGGTGGGCCGGGATCAGGTAACGATCTCGGAGAAACAGCTCATTATCGATGCTGCGGCGGAAATGCCCGACTGGCAGGTGCGTGAGTTCAACCGGTCCATCATCTATTTTCAGGACAAGAAGTACTTCCTGCGGCAGAAATCGGCCGCGAAGGCGCCGTATCGATTCCGCTACGTTCTCGAGCCGTGGCCGACGGAAGCTCCAACCAGCGGCGGGTGGTTCACCTACGACGAGGAAGCGGTGGCGCAGCGCGACGCGGCGATCAAGGCAGGGCACTTCGAGGATGTGGCGCGTGCGTTCCTGTATCTGCTCTTCCCGTTCCTCGGGTTCCTGTGGTCCGGCACCAAGGACAAGCTGGCCCGCTTCGGCATCGTGCCGCGGACAGTGACCGGCGTTTCCATCATGCTGACGTTCGGCGTGATTCTGCTGACCGGCGTGTTCGCGAAAATGCTCCTCATCAGCAGCCTGAAGACAGGCGTCGTCGCGGTCGGCGGAATCATCCGCGCATTCCACGGCAAGGACTTTATTGAGCTGGGTTCCATGAACGTTCCGGTCCTGTGGCTGGATGTGGCGTTGCTGGTCTGCATGATTCTCGATGTCCTGTTCCGTTACTCGCAGCACTTGAAGGAGACCGATTCGCCATGGGGTTTCATGGAGTGGATCAAGTGTCTCGTGCCGCGTGGCAAGAAGGCAAAGCCTGCTCAGGCTCCGTCGGCAACGGTGCCACCGAAGACGACCACGGAGACTACGGTTGCGACAACTCCTGCTCCGGCACCCGTTGCGCCGGCCTCGTCCGCCCCGCCGCCGCTGCCAGTTGAAGCTGCGGCGCCGGATACTGAAACGCCACGGGTTATTCCGGGTCCGAAATTGGATCAGCCGATTCCTTTCAAGTTCGCTTCCACGGAGGATGCGCCGTCCTCTGCGGCGTCAGCGTTTTCTTCGGGCGCGTCCGCGACCGCGGTGCCTGCGCCGGTGTTGATTCCGGCGCCGCGGCTTGACGGGCCGCCGCTCAAACTTAAGTCGGACGACCGCGCGGCCTGAGTTTCAGGCTTGTCGCAGCAGAACTCCGCACAGGCGTAGCCCGCGTTTTTCAAGATTCAAGGAGCCCGTTGGCGAGTCGCTGGCGTTTTCCCGATTGTGCGATAGGCTGACTGACATGTTCCGCGAAGGCCCGGAACCAATTTGTCACTCCTGGAATCCAATGGGGCTGGTTTGATTTGCTGGTGGATGTGCCTGCGAATTACGATCTCAGCCGGGCAGCGGCGAGTTATCAAAACGGGCTGCTCCGCGTGGTTATTCCGCCGTTGACGGGCCACAAGCTCGCGTAGTAGTTGAGTCAACACTCAACTATGAAAGCGCTGCCACTCCTCCTCTTCCCGCTTGTCATCGCTGCATCCGTCACCGACTCAGCGTTCGCCAAGGCGGAACTGATCTCCGTTCGCAAAATCTGGGACCAGGCCCCGCACAACGCCTTCACCGATCTCGTCCGCTACAAGGACGAATGGTTCTGCGTCTTCCGCGAAGGCCGGGGTCACGTCTCGCCGGACGGCGGATTGCGCGTCCTCCGTTCCCGCGATGGCGACACCTGGGCCTCCGCCGCGCTCGTCAGCTCGACCGAAGGCGATCTGCGCGACGCCAAGATCACCATCACCCCGGACGGCGAACTCATGCTCAGCGGTGCCGTGGCGCTGCCGCAGCCATCGCTGATCAAACACCGTTCCCTCGCCTGGTTCTCCCGCGACGGCGCGACGTGGTCCAAGCCCGGCGTCATTGGCGACCCCAACCAGTGGCTCTGGCGCACCACATGGCACAAAGGCACCGCCTACAGCGTCGGCTACGACACGATTGGCGAAAAATTCGTGCGGCTCTACACGAGCAAGGACGGACGGATGTTCAGCCCGCTGGTGCCACGACTCTTCGCCGAAGGCTACCCGAATGAATCGTCCATCGTCTTTCTGCCGGACGACACCGCGCTTTGCCTGCTGCGCCGCGACGGCAATCCAGGCTCCGGCAAACTCGGCGTGGCCAGGCCGCCCTACACGAGCTGGGACTGGAAGGATCTCGGCGTAAAGATCGGCGGACCGCACATGCTGCGCCTGCCTGACGGCCGGCTCGTCGCCGGCGTCCGCCTCTACGACGGCAATGTACGCACCTCGCTGGTGTGGATCGATGCGGCCACCGCGAAGCTCACCGAGCTTCTTCCACTGCCTTCTGGCGGCGACAGCAGCTACCCGGGATTGGTCCTTGAAGGCGGCCTCCTGTGGGTCAGCTATTACTCCTCTCACGAAGGTAAAACGAGCATCTACCTCGCGAAGGTGCGTTTGCCCGCCAAGTGAGCCTTGTTCACCTTCGGTTTCCGTAGCACAGCGAACAAAAGCGTGCTCGTGTGACGAATGACGAACGAATTTTCGGATCGTTCTCTGCCGACAAAATGCCGGCAGCACGCTTTGCAAACCACTTGCCAGCGCGCGGTGCCAGACGCCAACCTCGCTCCATGTTCACGGGCATTGTGGAAGAGACGGGCGTGGTGGAAGCCATCCAGCCGGCGGCGAAATCGATTCAGCTCACCGTTTCGGCGAAACGTTGCGCGCGCGGGCTGAAGCTCGGCGACAGCGTGGCGGTGAACGGCTGCTGCCTGACGGTGGTGAAGCTCACGACACGCGCCTCGCGCAAGCTCGCGCAGTTCGATCTGCTCCGCGAAACATGGGATCGAACGAACCTGCAATTCTGCAAAGCCGGCTCGCTCGTGAACCTCGAACGCCCGCTTCGCGCCGATGGCCGGCTTGATGGCCATTTCGTCACCGGCCACGTCGATGGCGTGGGAAAAATTTCGCGCTGGGAACGCGCCGGACAGGATCACGTCCTCGAAATCTCCGCGCCCGCCGACGTGCTGCGCTACATCGTGTTCAAAGGCTCCATCGCGGTGGATGGCATCAGCCTCACCGTCGCGGGCG
>JBDHQG010000419.1:0-4471 GCA_039806925.1 Limisphaerales bacterium | reverse complement strand
AGCGACGGAAACCAGGCGTCCCGCCGGCGTAGAGATTCGTCTTGTTGAACGTGAAAATGTCCGAGCTGAAGTAAAACAAACCGGTCTGATCCAGCATGTTCGCCTGGATCGTAATCCAGTCCCGGCTCAAGCCGATGTGAGGCGCCGAGGCATAGACGCCGTCCACGTCGTCCACCCGCACTGCATGGTGGATCCAACTGCCCGTCGGATCGCTGCCCTGCGAAATCGCAATCAACAACTTGCTGTTGTTCGTGGCGGGGTTTGAGATGGAGGCGACAATCCAGCGCTGAAAATTCGGGTCAAAAATCACCCGTGGATCAAAGACATTGGAGCCCCCCAGGGTTCCCCAAAAACCATCCAGCGAGACCGTGCTGATCACTCCTCCCGCGCGGTTCTGCACGCGCACCTCGCTGCTCAACGTCACCATCAAATGATTTGGTCCCACCGCGCCCTGCGTGTCCGGGTTGAACGACACGGCGTTGTCGAGCAGGGCCAGAAAGCTCGCGGAAGGAGACGGAGAAACCGGCCCGCTTGCCGCGGCCAGCAAAGGTTCCGAGGACGCGGAGGCATCGACAAAACCCGCCGGCTGAACGACGGACGCGCTGGTCCCGCGCAACGGCTGCGGCTGCCCCTTGCGAACAGGGGGACGCGATTTCGGACGCCGCCCTGCCTCCGCTTCCCGCCGCGAGAGTTCAGAAAAATTCACCGCCCCTCCCGAAAGCGCGATTCCCCCGCGCCCTTTCTGACCGCCCGAGGCCGGGTCGGGTGCCGCCAGCGCCGCATTGCCAATGGCGGCCCATACGATTGCAATCAGCAGTGCGAAGGCGGCACGTCCGCCAGCCAGGGCTCTAAATCCGTTCGTCATACATCAATTAAAAATTCCCGGACGCCGAATCACAGCGACAGCTTTTCGAGACCAGGCGCAACGAAACGGATTTCTCCTCCATTCATCGCAGCGGGCCGGCCCGGTTTGCTTTGGCGGCTTCACTCGACACGCACCCGGTAAACCCGACGCGCCGAGATCGGATTGTTGTCCCGCACGGCAACGATCCCTCCCGTTCCCGGCACCACAGCCAGAGGCGTCCAAGCCGCTGCATCCAGGTTGTTGGAGGTTTCCACAGTGTAACTCAATCCCGCGAATGTGCTGAACGCAATTTCGATCCCGGGAGAAACCCGGCGTATGGAGGTGATTGTCGGCGCGACCAGCACTCGCACGCGATAAAACCGCCCGGCAGGCGGCGGATTCGGATCGACAATGGAAATCAACCCGTCGGTTCCGGCAACGACTCGCAGGATTCGCCAGTTCGCGGGTGACAGGGAATCCGAGTGCTCGATGGCGTAGATCAGCCGGCCCAGCGTGGCAAAACGGATTTCGGCCGTGTTCCCAATCCGTGCAATGGACGCAATGGTCGGCGGCACGAGCACTTGAAGGATGGCGGGCGCGCTCGTGACGCTTCCAGATGAGTTGCTCAACCGAACGGCATACTCCCCTGCGTTCGTGACTCCCGCCGATGGAAGCACCAAAGACGCATTGGTTGCGCCGGGCATGTTGCTGCCATTGAATTGCCATTGGTAAACTATCGGCAGAGTTCCGGTCGCAGTGATGCCGAATGTCACGCGCGCGCCGTTCGTAACCACCTGGCTGGCAGGAGGCACGACAATCTCCGGCGCTGAGCCCGCCTGGGTGACGTTGGCGACAAATGTCCTTGAGGCCGTTCCGCCCTCGGGGTCAGTCACCGTCAGGCTGATCGATGCCGAACCGGAACGACCGCCGGGGGGAGCCAAAACCAAAGTGCGATTCGTCCCCGAACCTCCCAGCCGCAACGAGCCAGCCGGGAACAGCTGGGAGTCTGTGGATTCCGCCCTGACCACCAACACCGAAGGCACAGATTCAACGTCCCCGATGGTGAAGGCTATCGGTGCGGACACCGTCCCCGCATTCACCTCGACAATGTTCGGACCCGCGGGCAGCTCCAGCGTGGGCGGATCGTTGACCGGATTCACCGTCACCTGGAATGTGTCCACCGCCGACAACCCGTCCGCATCCGTGACGCGCAGGGTGATCGTCGCATTGCCGAAGCGGTTCCCCGCCGGAGTGACACGCACCGTCCGATTGCTCAGACTGCCGCCAAGAGCAATGCCCGTCACCGGGATCAAGGCGAGGTCGGACGATGAGGCCGTCACGCTCAAATTCGCCGCCGGTGTATCCGCATCGCCGACGATGAACGGAACAACCGCCGTCACGGAATCCTCATTGAGCAACTGATTTCCCACGTCCGAGATCACCGGCGGGGAGAGCACACGCACCGTCGCCACCACGCTCGTAATGCTGCCCTCGCTGTTGGAAACCCGGACGCGATAGTCCCCTCTCGCCGCGAACGTCACGCTGGCAATCGAGTAAACGGACGCCGTCGCGCCGGGAACATCCACCCCGTTGAAACTCCATTGGTAGCTTGGGCTCGGAAATCCTCCCGCCACCACGGAGAGCGCCAGGCTTGCGCCACTCGTCACACCACGGCCCTGCGGCTGCACGGATATGAACGGCGCCTGCCGGACTTCCACGGACGCGGTGACGCTGTTGTTCCCGGGAACGAAATCCTCGGAGCTCGCCACCACGCGGAACTGGATCGCCGCCGGGCCGGCCACCGCGGGATTCACCCGGATGACCACCTGCGCCGCTGAATTCGCGTCCAGCACGACCAGGGAACAAACCACCCTCCCCGCCTGCGCCTCGCAGGAGCCGATGGTGGACGAGGCCGAGACGAACGTGAATCCGGCGGGCAACAGGTTGGTCAACACCACGCCCAGCGCCGAACTCGGGCCGCGGTTGGTCACGACCACATTATAAGTCAGGATCGAATTGACCGGCGCGGACGCCGCGCCGCCCGTCACGGAAACCGCCAGATCCGCCGCGACGTTCGCGGCGAGCACGTTGGTCGTCGAGTTGTTCGAGGCGAGCGAATCTATTTCATCGCTCGCCACCGTCACGACATTCGTCATCATGCCGACAAGGGTCGGCGTGACCGTGAGGGCTATCTGCGCGACTGCGCCGGAAGCCAGCGAAGGAATCCCGCAGGCCACCACGCCCGTGGCGTTGGAACACGCCCCCTGCGCCGAGGTTGCGGAGACGAAGCTCACGGTGGCAGGCAATACATCGGTGACCCGCAGGTTTGTTGCCGGGTTCGGCCCGCGATTCGTGACATACAGGGTGTAGCCAAAGTCCTTCCCGAGCAGGACGAGATTTGTCGAGGGCGCCTGGGCCACGACCAGATCCGTGGGCGGGCGCGCCAGGGTGACGACTTCCAACTCGTGGTTTGTCGTCACCAGATCGGACTGCAGGGCCGTCGCCCGGACGCGATTGGTGAGCAATCCCGAGATTCCCGGCATGACCGTGAGCGAAACCACGGCCCCCGCCCGCGCCTCCAGCGAGTTGAAATCGCAGACCACATTGCCGGAAAGATTCGCGCAGCTGCCGGAGGTTGCGTTCACCGCAACGAACGCGACGCCCGGGGGCAGCGCGTTGGTCAGGCGCACGGAAGTCGCAATGGACGGGCCGCGATTCGTCAGCGTGAGGCTGTAAACCAGATTGCTTCCCAGCGCCACGCTCGGCGTGGACGCCGCCACCGTCACGGCGAGATCCGCGATTGGATCCGCCGTGCTGATGTCGAGGCTCCAGCCGCCTTGAACGGCCCCAAGCCCGCCGACGATCCCGTCCACGACGTACAGCGACCACGCACCGTTCGGGTCCGTGTTGTTGAAAACTCCCAGCGTGCTGCCGTACGGCCCCGATGGCGTCGGCGCCGGAAAAACATCCGCCGCCAGCCCGTAATTGCTCGGACGGTAAACGCCGCTGACAATCACTCCGGTACTCGGCAGCGGGTCGGGCGATCGATCATCGAACACCAGGCTGACTCCCGACAGCGCCGACGCGCCCGCGTCCGACATCAGCATCACGTTCTGCCCCTGCGGCCCGACCAGCAGGATGTCGAAATCCTTCGCGAAATCGTGGGTCAAGTTCGAGACCGTCACCGTCGCCTTGTACAAGGCCGAGGTCACTCCCGAGACGTTGATCACCGACGGATACAGACTGCCCCTGCCTGGAACGCCCGGTGCCGCATCCGCGACAGTGATCGACGAAGGATTGCCGAACCGCCGGGGCGCGCCCACCACCACGGTGGTCTGCGTGTTGGTGTTGTCCGCCGGCGCGGCGTCCTGCAATCCGGAGATCGAGAACACCCACGCCCGGTTGGTGAGGGTGCCGACGCTGCTTGCGCGCACCGTCAGGCTCACCGACGCCGCGGAGCCGGATGGCATGTCGCCCAGCAGACAGTAAACAATGCCGCCGGCATTCCCGCAAAAACCCTGTCCGCCATCGGTGGACGCCGAGACAAAAGTCAGCGCGGGCGGCAGGGCGTTGGTCACCCAGACCAGCCCGGCCGTCGCCGATCCCAGATTGGTCACCGACAGCGTG
>JBDHQG010000418.1:0-4482 GCA_039806925.1 Limisphaerales bacterium | reverse complement strand
CACTGGCTGGCTCGTCAGGGACTGCGCCAGGCCCAACATCGCAAGGCCACCCTCGTGGCCGCCTTTTGGAAACAAGCCGATCTGCGCTTCTAAACTCACTATATTATGCAATTGTCAGTAGTGGCAGCGTGGTGAATCCTTCGGGCGGCAAAGCAATTCCGTTCCGCGGCGTGGTGCATCAAAAGGGACGCTTCGGCGCCGGCAGTTTTGTGATCACCAATCTGGCAAGCAATGTGGAGATGTTGCGGGAATAGTTGCAGAAGCTGCGAATCAGCGAGCGCCCTTGCCAATCGATATTCCTCTTCACACTATAGAGTCAGGGACCGCCATATGATTGTCGCCTTGATGTGGTGATGGCGCGGCGAATCACCAGTGCGACCAAGTCACTCACTCATTGCAGAATGCCGTTGCTGGTGCGCAGCAGTTTTTCGGATCGGCGTGGATGGAATAGTCATGGACAATCCGTCGATCGCCCTCGCGGATGTAGTTAATCGAACTTCTGTCGAGCCACGGTCCAACCTCCTGCTCAGAAGCCCAACCGAGCCCTTCAGTGTCAAGACTTCAATCTCTCGAATCGCCAGTGTAGTTCGCTGGAGACTGTGTCACTTATCGATTGAGCGATTTCGATTGTCGATGCACAAAGCCGCATCGAATCATACTTGGGGATTGAGTCACAGAATCTTCGGGCACTACACTGGTAACCATGATTGATTCAGCGCTTCCGAGTCCCGATGTTAAAACTTTCACGATCATTCCCCCTATAATCGCAGGCTGAATTTGGCGACTCGCTTGCGCAAAGAAAGCATTCGGCTGTCAGCAAGTCTGACAGCCAATTGGAGTGGGGGAGTTAAGACCGGTTAGGCAGAGTAGTTCGGATCGCTCTTGCGAAAGGGCGTCAAAAAGGTTGACTTTTGACAGTTACATCAGTGCAACTCGCGCAATCCCGACAGCTGGCTCCAGTCTCCCTTCATTCCGAGTTTCCGTTCGGAAGAGACCGGCGGTTGAGAATCTGGCATATCCTGTTCTGCGCCGCTGGGCCGTCCACGGCAATGACACTCCGTTCAAAGCTCAGCCCATGATGCGAAGCGGCGGCGGGCCGGACTCCGGCGGTTCGCCGCCGGCTTGAAACAAGCCTCTATTCCCCAAGCGTCACCCGGCCCGACTGGTTCGTGCCCAGGAAGAATCCGCCGCCGAGCTGCTGCTTCTGCAGGACCATGCCCTTGATCGCGCTCTTCTTGAGCGTGGCCGGATGGACAAAACTTCCGCCCACCAAACCGGAAGCCGGCGTCAGCGTCAGCGCGAGTTTGTTGGTGTTTGGCAGCGCCACCGTAAATCGGTTCGCGGAGCTCAGGGCCACATCGTTCGTTTGCGCCAGCATCAGGTTCCCCTGCCCCAGGGTCACAACCCCGTTGCTCCAGATCAAGACGGCGGAACCCTTCGACGGCACAACGTAACGCGAACCGAGCGCCAGCGCCTCGTTCGTGAAACCGGCCGGATAAATCTTTCCGCCCGCCGTCTCCTTCTTCGTCCAGAGCAGGAGTCCCGGCGTGTCGTTGGTGTCGTTGTTGAGCACTGTCAGCCAGCCGAAGATAGAGCCTTTGCCCTTGTAGAGATTCACGTAGACAGGAGCCTGGCCGTTCGCCGCCAACATTGTCTTTTGGGCGATCGCCGAGCCATCCGCCAGGGTTCCCTTCAGAACAACCGCGCCCGCGGTTGAAACATCCAGCGTCACCGGGCTGTCGCCCGCCGGGCTTGAAGATGAATCTTCACCGCCGGAAAGCAGAATCGTGTATTTGCCGGCTTCGTTGGTGGCCGGGTTCAGCTTCGCATTGAACGCGGCGCGATGGCCGCCGAGATCGCCGATCCATGCCGCGTTGCTGACAGATCCCGAAACCGCATCCCCGCCGCCCTGCAGCTGGAAATTCAGCACGATGTCGTTCGTGCCCTTGCGCACGACGGTCTTCGTCGCGGCGAGCGAAAGATCCAACGGCCCGCTCACGGGATATGCCCCGCCCGCCAGAAACAGTTTTCCGCTGTAGGCTCCCTTGTCCGTGACAGTGAAGGTGAAAGACCCGGATTGCTCGTGCGGCGGCTCGGCCCCGGCCGGATAGAACAGGCCGGTGTAAACGCCCTTCAAAGCAGCGAATGGATTGGTCACGAAATTGGCCACGACATTCAGGTTTGAACTCATGGCGACCGTGAGGATGGCATCTGTGGAGGCCCCGCCATTCACCACCCAGTTGCTGAACAAATTCCCGGGCCTGGGCGTGGCTTTCAGGGCCAGCGATTTTCCAAGCTCAACAAGCTGGCCGTTTGTCCCGCCGGCAACGACCCCGCTGCCGTTCACCGTCAAGGCAAGCGGCAGGCTGACCTGGTGGACGACCACCCGCGTGTTGGTGACAGAGGAGTTGCCGGCGGCATCGGTCGCGCGAATGTTGAACGTGTTCGTTCCCGCCGCGAGGGTTGCGGTCACACTCCATGATGTCGTTCCGGACGCAGTTGTTTCCGGACCTTCATTCTGACGAATCCAAACCGCCGTCACGCCCTGGTTGTCTGCCGCGGTGCCGGCGAGATCGATCGTGCCCGAAGTCGTCACAGTAATCGCGGCGGCCGGCGAAACGATGACGAGCGTGGGCGGGATCGCGTCCGGAACCGGCACGTTCGTGACAGTCAAAGTCGCCACCGAACTGGTGACGGAACCGGCGGCATTGGTAATGATGACGGTGTAGCCGCCGGTGTTCACGATCTGGGCGGGCGTAAACGCCAGCGTGGCATTCGTCGCTCCCGCCACAACCACGCCCGCCTTGTGCCACTGGTAGCGAAGCGGGGCTGTGCCCGTCGCCGTCACGCCCAGGCTCGCGTTGCTTCCCGCAGCAACGGTCACGCTCTCCGGTTGCGCCGAAATTTCAGGCGGTATTGGAGCGGGAAGAACCGTCACCACGGCAACCGAGCTTGTAACGGAACCGACGGAGTTGGTGACCACCACCACGTAGGAACCGGCCTCGTTCGTCGTCAGGCCCGACAGGGACAAGGACGTATTGGTACCACCCGCAATGTTGTTTCCGTCGTGCCGCCACTGATAGGCGAGCGTACCCGTGCCGGCCGCCAACACCGTCAAAGCAACCGAGCCGCCCACGGTTCCAGTCTGGTTTGTCGGCTGGGTGATGATGGATGGCGCAACTGGCGCGGGGTTGACGGTCAATGTCGCGACCGAACTGGTGATCGATCCCACGCTGTTGGTCACCACCACGCTGTAGCTCGCGCTGTCGGTGGTGACGGTCGCCGGCAGTGTGTGTGTCGCGCCATTTGCGCCGGTGATGAACGATCCATTCTTGCGCCATCGATATCCGAGCGTGGCCGTCCCGGAAGCCACCACCGTGAAGCTGGCGCTTTCCCCGGCAGTCAACGTCTGCCCCGCGGGCTGCGTCAAGATCGAGGGCGGCACGAGAACCGTCAGCGTCGCCGTCGAGCTGGTGACCGCGCCGTAATTATTGGTGACCACCACGCTGTAACCACCGGCGTGATTCGTGGTGACGGGTGAGAGCGCCAAGCTGGAATTGGTCGCACCCGGCACGGAAACACCGTTGGTCCGCCATTGATATCGCAGCGTGCCGGAGCCGCTGGCGGCGACACTAAACGTCGCCGTCCCGCCGTTGGTCACCGTCCGGCTCGCCGGCTGGGAACTGATGCCCGGCGGCGTTGTCCCGCCACCGCCGGCAAGGATTGTCAGCGTCAGCGTCTTGGTGACGGTTCGGCTCGCGCGCCCGCCATCAGATGCGGTCAGCAGGACCGAGAAGACGCCGGACTCCGCCGGGGTTCCGGTAATGCGTCCCGTGGACCCGTTGCACGCCAGACCGGTGGGGAGTGGAACGGCGGAGAAGGTGTTTGCCGTGTCGGGCCCGGTCGTGATGCGGTAGGAGAACGCCGCGCCGTTCGTTCCGGTCGCTGTCCCGGAACTGGTGATGCTCGTCGAGGCACCGGACACCGCATCATGAGCGCCCATTAATGCCGCGAGACCGGCGATCCAGGTTGAAACGATGGCGAAGCTGGATCCGGCGGCCGGGGAGGCCGTGAGAAAAACCCGCGTGACGGGCAGCACTTGCAAAACGCAAGCCAGGAGCAGCGAAGGCACTTTGGCGGTCTTCATAGATAATCCATTCGAGGTCAGGTTCAGGTTGCTCATGTTTGAGCATGGCCTGAGCGCGCAGCATCCATGCCACGGACCAGCCGGCGCGTTTTCAGCTCACGGCAATGTCATTTTGATGTGATAAAATCGAGCGGCAGACGGCCCCGTGGGTGCAGTCAGCGTGGTGAGTGAGGCTGTTCCAGACGCCGGCCAGTTCGTCCACTGCTGCCAGGCCGGATCCTCGACCACGTCTTTGAACTCGATGTCGTATGCGGCACCGCTTTCACGCACGAAGGACAAATCCACCTGCCCGTCATGAACGCCATAGCTGGTGAACCAGCGATGAGCGTATCGCG
>JBDHQG010000417.1:0-4489 GCA_039806925.1 Limisphaerales bacterium | reverse complement strand
ACAGGAAGAGATCCCACTCGGGAATCCCGTGTGCGTTGCGGATGAACGCGGTGGCCGGCAGCTCGCGCGGCATGGCGGGCTTGCGCAACAGCTTCAGCCCGGCCTCGTCCGGCAGACGATTGGCCTTCCGGCTGTTGATCTCCTTGCAGGCCCAGACGCAGTTTTCCCACGAGTCCACGCCACCACGGGAGCGCGGCACGACGTGGTCAATGTTCCCTTCGCCGGGGCCGAGCTCGCGTCCGGTGTACTGGCAGCGATTGCCGTCGCGCACACGGATGTTGCGGGCGCTGAGACGCGGGCGGCGCTTCGGCACGCGCGCGTAGTTGAGCGCGATGAGGATCGTCGGCACGCGAATCGCGCCGCGCACGGTCTGCACGGATTGATCCTGCGCGCGAACCGGCAGGCGCACCCATTCCTCCCAGGTCACGGGCCGGAGAGTGTCGCCGTCGACATCGAGCGCGGTGGCCACGCCGGTGGCGAGCTGGCAGAAGGCGTCGGCCGGCGTGCGCACGTTGATGGCCTGCCAGTGGCGGTTCAGGATGAGAACGATGGTTTTGTTCAGGAGGCTCATGGTCACCTTGGGCTTGATTCGCGGATAGTTTCTTCACACATTCGGGCTGTCCGCCGTTCAATTACCGAATGCGCGGCGCAGCACAAAGAGCTGCGACCTTGAAAACAGTGGTTGCCGACGCTGGTTCTGCCGCGGCGCTTTTCGCGTCCGAGTCAGGTGTGCGATTCTCACACGGTCGGCAACATAATCCGGCGGCGCGCAGGCCTTGGACTCCAGGGCCCGCGAGCTTCCACGAAACCATCGCCATGACAAAGAAAACGCCCGGCATCAAAAAGACCAACGTCCCGCACATGTTCCGCGTGAACTATCCCCAGCATGGGCAGGTGGGATACGTCGTCCGCCTCCAGCGGCTCGACAACCGGTTCTACGAAATCTTCAACTTCAGCCAGTTCCCCAACCAGGCCGTCTGCCGCAAGGCCGCGGAAAAACGCGCGAAGGAACTGGCGAAGAAGTATCCGCTCCTCTCCCGCCGCGAACGCGCCGAGCGCCGCATCAAGAGGTCGGGCTCCGTCAGCGTCCCCGGCGTGCGCCGCATCGTGAAAAAGCACGGCAAGCGCGAGTATCCGTTCTGGGAGGCGCTCTGGTGGCCGAAGCCGGGCCTCGTGATGAAGAAGAGCTTCTCCATCTACAAATACGGCGCGAAGGAAGCCCGCCGCCTCGCCGTCGAAGCCCGCCTCGCCGGCATCAAGGCGATGAAGGACTGATCCATTTCATCGCGGCGCTGCGCCCGTTCCTCTCCGGCGATTCGCGCAGCGCCGCAAAGTTCTGGCTGCCGATGCCGGTACCGCCCCGGCCCTCCCTGCGTCAAAGACAGGTGTGCGACTTCCACACTGATCGGCAGGCGTGGTTCAAGGTTCAGGTTGAAAGTCAAAGGTTGTCCGCGCCGCTTGCTCCGTCGGGGAACTTGCAACCTGCCACCTGCAAACCAGCAACCTGAAGTTGGTGGAGCCGGAGGGAGTTGCACCCTCACCAAGTCCGGTTAAAAGCCGGGTGCCGGTCTGCTGTGGCTTCGACTCCGTCGAAATTCAATTCGCCTTGGGCGCGGCTTGTCAAAAGAGCAACGCTCCCCTTTCATGCCTCGCATGAACCGGGTTCTGCTCCTCCCCACATTCGTCACCGCCTGCCTGTCGCTGTCATTGCCGAGCGGCGCGGCGGATTGGCCGCAGTTTCGTGGGCCGCGCGCCGGCGGCGTGGATGCGAGCAAGCCGTTGGCCGTCGAGTGGAATGTCGAGTCCAACCGCAATGTTCGCTGGCAGACCGCGATTCCGGGACTCAGTCACGCTTCTCCGATTATTTCCGGCGACCGCATCTACGTGGCGACGGCCATTGGGGCCAGCGACAACGAACTCAAAGTCGGACTTTACGGTGACATCAAACCCGTGGAGGAAAGCGGCTCGTATCAATGGCGACTGCTGGCCGTTGAGCGCGCATCGGGCAAATTCCTCTGGAACGCTTCCGGCCCGAGGCCGTGCCGCGCGTGAAGCGTCATCCCAAGTCCACGCACTGCAATTCCACGCCCGCGACCGACGGGCGGCGCATCGTCACCATTTTCGGCTCCGAGGGATTGTTCTGCTTCGACACGACGGGAAAGCTGCTTTGGAAAAAGGATCTCGGCCCGAATGTCGCGGGTTGAGAATTGAGAGCCAGCATAATGGATCTCCCACGATCTAAACTCTCATCTTTCAACTCAAACCTCTCTCAACTTGGAAATGGCGGAGCGCCGTGGACTCGCACCACACGCCCGAAGGCGCGCACTCGTTAGCACCGAGGCCCGGCCCGCTCGTCCGGTTGACGCTCCGAAAACTGACCCGCCGCGCCGAAGCTCGCAGAGTAAAGGCTCGTGCCGCGTGAAGGAGTCGAACCTTCAACCTTCCCGTTCTGAGCGGGACGCCTCTCCCAGTTGGGCCAACGCGGCAGCTAAACGCGGAATCCGGAACGCGGAGCGCGGAACAAACACCGAGGAAGACTGCCAGCCGGCTTGAATTCCGCGTTCCGAATTCCCCGCTCCGCGTTTCAAGGTGGCGCTCCCGGCAGGACTCCCACCTGCAACCTCCGCGTTCGAAGCGCGGCGCTCTGATAAAATTGAGCCACGGGAGCAAAACGGAGCGCCGATTTCCAAATCGGCGCGAAGCAACGCACGAACACGCCGAATCGGAGTTCGGCGTTCCAGCGCAGTGAAAAAGACAAAGGGAGACCGCAGAAGGCAGAGGCCCGCGGCGCGTCCTGCGCGTTGCACCTCTCCACTATTTTTCAATCTGCCAATCCTCCCTCTGAAATGGTGCATCGCCGGGGACTCGCACCCTGACCGCGCGGCTTAAGAGGCCGCCGCTCTGCTGCTCGAGCTCGCGATGCGTTGCTGCCGAACTCCAAGAATCGTTGGCCGCAAAGAACGCAGAGAACTCAGAGAATGAGAAAGAGGGAAAGGCAGCGAATGGCCGGTATCCATCTGCCAATCAAAGCAGGCTCACTTTGTGATCTCTGTGTTCTCTGTGGCCGGCATTGGAGTTCGGTCTGACATGATGGTCGCAGTCCCCGGTGCCGCCCCGGACCCGGCTGGCTTATGAAACCCGCCTGGGCACTGGCCCGACTGCGCATTCGCTGAAAATGGAATTTATACTCCGGCTCGCTCGTAGCCGCCGACGTGAGGAGGCGGAGACACTGGAACGTTCGATGTCTTCCGCCTCGTCACCTCGGCGGCTACTTGTCTTGAAATCGCTTCTGCTGAAATTGGTGCGGCAACCGGGAGTTGCACCCGGACGAGCTGATTGGAAGTCAGCCATGCTGCTGTTGAACATCACTGCCGCGAAAATCTGGTCTGGCCGGAGCGCGGCTGTGTCGCAGACCAGCCGCAGCGCATGTTCAGCTCATAAGATGCTGCGGCTGGTCGAAGCCGACACAGCCGCGCTCCGTAGTTGAGATGAGCCTCCTCACGCCGGCTCCTGCCATTGAAACTGGAATCCCGTGCTGGAATCGCACCGGCCTCTGCGGCTTTGCAGGCCGCCGCCTGAACTGCTCGGCCAACGGGATGTGAAATCAAAATCGGGAACCTGAGAATCCGGTTCCCGGTGCCGGTGCTTTGATCGGATTCGCCGTGCCCTGCCGGACACAGCTTCCCGACGTTTCCACGCGACCCGGCCGAAGCCGCGATCACGTCCACCGGCGCCTTTTTAGACTGGTGGCGATTCCAGTTTGCGACGGGTCCACTCGGCATTCATCTTCCGTCTGCCTTGCGGGCAGCAAAGGGAGCAACCCCACCGTGCGACTCCAACCGACCTCCGCGGCCCTTGCGGGGCCTTGGACGCCCTGATTGTGCCGAAGCACCCAGGGATTAAGCCACTTTCAGACTCCATCGCGGACGCGTCTTTGCGTTCAGCGCGGGGATCGAACCCGCAACCGACGGATCTGCAATCCGCTGCTCTACCATTGAGCTAGCCCCTACGAGACGTGCGCGTCCAGTGGTGTCGTAAACTTTTGGTTCACGCTATGCCACACGCCTCCTGTGCTTCCCGTGCCGGGTCACACGGAACTCCAAGACTTCAGGCGCAACGCCCGGGCTGTATCTCTCGATTCAGTCGAACGCCGTCCCGTCACCTCGGGTTCTACCCGCCAGCCCTTGCCTGCAAAGCTCGGACCGATGGATTGCCCTTGTCCCTCCGCTGTCGCTGTTTGGCATGAGTGCATGAACGCCGTGCGCCAGCACCTCGGCGCTAACCGTTAGCAGCAGCTTACACCGTTGGCCTCGGCTGCCCGTTGCACTCCAGCTTCCAGCCCAGCTCATCGCTCGCGCGATAAGCCTGCGGGATGGGTTTGCATGAACGACCACTCTCGTGGCGCGGGCGCGTAGGCACGCACCGCTTTGGCCGGCTCACGCCGGTTTATCTGACGGGGTCATGCCCCCAAAATGAAAACCAACCTAAT